>NZ_DASRXP010000646.1:0-12131 GCF_035687465.1 Kribbella sp. | reverse complement strand
GTTGCCCAGCTCCGGGTACGCCGCGATCGCCGCCTGCATGTGACCCGGCAGGTCGATCTCCGGGACCACGGTGATCCCGCGATCGGCGGCGTACGCGACGATCTCGCGCAGGTCGTCCTTGGTGTAGAAGCCGCCGTGCCGGGTCCCGTCGTAGCTGAACTCGGTCTGGCCGTGCGTCATCTTCCCGACCATCGTCTCGGGGCGCCAGGCACCGACCTCGGTGAGCTTGGGGTACGCGTCGATCTGCACCCGCCAGCCCTGGTCGTCGGTGAGGTGCAGGTGCAGCACGTTCATCCGGTGCAGCGCGATCACGTCGATGATCCGGAGGACGAAATCCTTCGGCATGAAGTGCCGCGCGACATCGAGCATCATCCCGCGCCACGCGAAGGCCGGCGCGTCAGCGATCCGCACGGCCGGTACCGCGACCGCCCCGTCCTCAGCCGGTACTGCGGAGTCCAGCAACTGCAGATACGTCTGCTCCGCCCACCGCAGAGCCTCGTCCGAGCCGGCCGACAACCGCGCGCCCTCGGGCGTCACGTCGATCCGGTACTCGGAATCGCCGAGGTTCTCGACCACCGTGCGGACGGCGTCGGTGGCGGGGTCCGAGGTGACCCACTGGCCTTCCTCGGCGGTGAGCTCGCGGGGTGCGGGGACGATCGCGATCGGTACGGACATCCGGGCTCCAAGGGGTCGATGACAGCGCTGCCACGTCGAGCCGACCCTACTAGCGCGGACCACCCGCGCCACAGGTCAGGTCCACGCTCTGAACTGCGCACAAGCCTTGCGCACGATCACTGCCGCGCAAGAACGGCGTCAGCAACCAAGATGCCGTTGGCTCCTGGCGATGAGACGCTGAGCAGGTGACCGCCGACCCCGCCCGCCCGGGCTCCCGCCCGAGCGTTCCAACAGAACCATCCGCTCCACCAGACCCAGCTGAGCTGCAGCGGAGAACCTTGCGGGTGCTGGTGGTCAGCAACATGCTCGGTGGAGTCGCTGTAGCCAGCGGGTTCGCGGTCGCGGGACTGCTGGCGGAGAACATCTCGGGCTCGACCTCGATGGCCGGTCTCGTCGCCACTTCGACGACGCTCGGCTCCGCGATCCTCGCAGTACCGCTGGCCAGGCTGGCCCGGTCCCAAGGCCGGCGGGTCTCACTCACGGCCGGCTACCTGATCGCGCTGGCCGGCGCGCTGCTCAGCATCGTCGCCGCCCAGGTCGACTCGCTCCTGCTACTGCTGCTGGCCGGCTGCCTGTTCGGCAGCGGCTCCGCCGCCAACCTCCAGTCCCGGTACGCCGCAACCGATGCGGCTGATCCGCGACACGTCGCCAGATCCTTGTCGCTGGTCGTCTGGGCAACCACCATCGGCGTCGCTGTCGGCCCCAACCTCACCGGCGTCGGCGGCTCGCTCGGAGAGTCGATCGGGGTCCTCTCTCTGGCCGGCCCGTACCTCTTCTCGGTCGCCGCCTTCGCGCTCAGCCTCGCGACCGTGTGGTTCGGCCTTCGCCGACTTCACCAATCCACACCGAGAACCAAGCTCGAACGGCAGCCACTGGCCGCGACCTTCCGCCGGGTGATGGCGATTCCCCAAGCTCGCTTGGGATTACTGGCCATCGCGGCGGCTCACGCGGTCATGGTCGGGGTGATGTCGATGACGTCGGTCCATCTCCGCCACCACGGCGCCTCGCTCACGATCGTGGGCTTCGTCATCAGCGCCCACGTGGCCGGCATGTACGCCCTCTCCCCGGTGATGGGCTGGCTCGCCGACCGTCTCGGCCGCATCCCGACCATCGGCATCGGCCTCGCGATCCTGGCCTCGGCCCTGACCGTCGCCGCACTCGCCCCCGACGACGCGCACGCCTTCACCGCGCTCGCCCTGGTCCTCCTCGGCCTCGGCTGGTCCGCCTGCCTCGTGGCCGGCTCCGCCCTACTCTCGAGCTCGGTCCCGAAAGATATTCGCACCTCGGCACAGGGCCTCTCCGACCTGACCATGGGCGCCCTCGCCTCGATCGCCGGCACCGCCTCCGGCCCGATCCTGGCCCAACTCGGCTTCCACTGGCTCGCAGTACTCTGCGGCCTCCTCCTGATCCCAGTCGCCCTCCTGGCCGCAACCACCCACCAACTTGCTCTGCGCAACATCAACGACGACCTGTGAGCTGCCCGACCTACAAGGGGGACACGGGTGTTACGCGGATCCCTGAGGACACGTGGTTTCGCGGGGTGCATAGATGTGCGGTGGAATCGGTTGTAGAGGCCGTCGCGGTCGCCGAAAAATCTCGCCAAACCCACAGATCGCCCCGGCGTACCGAAGGACAGGACGTAGTCGCCGGATCGGGGTAATGGACGCGGCGGCCAGGCGGGGCGCGGCGCGGCGGAGGGGTAGCGGGGCGACCATGTCCTGTCCTTCTGTACGCCGACCACGCCGAAAGCGCGCCGCCGAACCGTCTGGTGGTCCCAGCACACCACCAGACGGAACGACCCCGCACGCACCCGACAAGCCGGAAACAAACTTGCACCTGGCGACCAAAAAGCTCCGCGCTAATCGCAAACCCCAGCCACAAGACCCACCCCGCCCCGCGAACCACCCGGGCCGCCGGAATCCCCTGATGCAGCTCACACCTCGGCGCGGGATCCGCGTAGCTGCGTCCTTCCCTGGTCGACGGGGTGCGGGTCAAGGGTCGAAACTTGTTTCGAGCCCGAAGGGCCGCGAAGCGCCCTTGACGCGCACCCCGCCGACCAGCACACTCACGCAGCGGAGACCGCGCAACCACAATCCCAATGCAGCCGCGCAACCAACCCCCGGTGGAACTCACGCAACCGTGGACCAAGCGAGTGTCGGCGACCACATCCACGCGGTTGCTGGCGGCAACCATCGGTTGAACTGACGAACCATGACCGACACCACCCTCGGGCAGACCCTCTTCCCGCGGTGGAGCAGGCGGACTTGGCAGGGGCGATTAGGGTTTGTTCTTGTGAGTATTGCTGAGGGCGGGATTCCCAGTCCCAATATCTGGCATCACCCGCAGGTGTACGAGGTGGAGAACCGGGCGGTCGATCCGGACGGGGTGATCGAGCCGGCGATGCGGGCGATCCGGGACTGGGCCGGGGCCGACGTGCTCGACCTCGGGTGTGGGACCGGGTTTCATCTGCCGATGTTCGCGGCGACGGCCGGCCGGGTGGTGGGGGTCGAGCCGCACGGACAGTTGGCGGAGGCGGCGCGGCGGCGTGCCAGGGGGCTGGCGAACATCGAGGTGCGGCAGGGGACGGCGCAGCGGGTGCCGGTGGCGGATGCGTCCGTCGACGTGATGCATGCGCGCTGGGCGTACTTCTTCGGCCCTGGGTGCGAGCCGGGTCTGGCCGAGCTGGACCGGGTGATGCGGCGCGGCGGGACCGCGTTCGTGATCGACAACGACGCCGGCCGGTCGACGTTCGGCCGGTGGTTCGCCGAGTGTTACCCGATGATCAAGGCACCCGAGGTGGAACGGTTCTGGACGGTCCGCGGCTGGCACCGGACGCCGCTGGAGATGGGCTGGCGGTTCGAACGGCGGGAGGATCTCGAAGCGGTGATCCGGATCGAGTTCAAACCGGCCGACGCCGAACGGATCATCGCCTCGCACACCGGCGTCGAGGTCGACTACGCGATCAACCTGTGGAGCCGCACCTACTGACACGCGGCCTAGTGCGCCGTGTCGGAGGTTCCGTTAGTGATAGCGGCGCCCAGAACCTCCGACACGGCGCACTAGCTGCGGAGGACCCGCCGGGCCCCTAAGGTGAGCGGACGCACCGACACTGGGGAGGCGCCAGGCCGGAATGGACGGACTGCTGCTCGAACGGCTGCCCGGGCTCCCCGCGCAGCTCCGGATCGCCATCGGCAAGCAGCATGCTCTGGTGGTCGCCGATGCGGCCGTTGCCCGATACGCCGCCGATCTCATCACCGGTCTCGAGGATCCACCGGCCGATGTCGTCGTGAAGGCCGATGGTCCCGTCCGGCTGGTCCCTGCTGAAGGCGGACTGCTCCCACATCTCACTGTGCTGGGCAATGTGGTGCACGGCCACACCGTGACGCACCGGGTGACCAGACAGGCGGCGGAGTACGAGAGCAGGATGACTGCAGGTCTCTGCGGCCTCGACGACGTTCTGGATCGCTACCCGCACGAGATCACTCCAGGACGTCGGCGCATGGCCGGGGTCGCCCGGGCACTCCGCGCGGATCGCCCTGTGATCGTGCTCGAAGATGCCGCGGGCCTGCCGACCTGGGGATCGCTGCTGCAGTACGGACACAACCCGTCGCTCAAGTTCGCCGCGCTGCTGCTGATCACCACCGACATCGCCCGCACCAAGGACTTCGTCCATGCCGTTGACTAGCCGCAGAGCCTTCCTGGGAGCCGCTGCGACGCTAGTGGTGTCAGGCTGCTCCGGTACTACGGACGTGCTCGGGCTGAGCCGGAGCGTTCGGGTTGCCGTGAGCTGGAGTGGTCAAGAACTCAGGGCCTTCCACAGCGTGCTCGACGGACTGGGGCAGCTCGACTACCCGGTCGAGGTCGTCCCGCTCGGCGACGACATCTCCACCGCCTTTGGACCACGCTCCGCACGCCGTCCCGACATCGTGATGCTGCCGCAGCCCGGGCTGGTCGCACAGCACCGTGGGGATCTGGAGTCGATGCCGGCCGAACTCGGGGACCGTGGCCGGGCCCGCCTCTGGGACGAACTCCTGGTCCACGACGGCACGACGTATGGGGTGCCGTTCAAGACGGCCCACAAGTCGGCGGTCTGGTACCGGCCGTCGGTGTTCAAGCAGGTCGGACTGCAACCGCCGAAGCTCTGGTCGGAGTGGATCGAGCTGAACCGGTCGCTGTCGCTTGCAGGGATCCGGCCGTTGTCGCTGGCGGCCGGGGACGGCTGGGTGCTCACTGACTTTCTGGAGAACCTGCTGCTCGGTTCGGCCCCTTCGACGTACCGGGAACTAGCTGCGGCCGCTCACCCGAGGCCTGCTGAGCAACCGCAGGTAGCGGCCGCCCTCAGGTTGCTGGGGACGATGTGGTCGGCACCCGGCACGCTGGCGGGTGGTGTCGACCGCTCGCTCGTGCAGCAGTTCCCGGACGCGATCGTGGAAGTCTTCGGTCACCGCCGGGCAGCCATGGTGCTTGCCTCCGACTTCGCCGAGCCTGTGGTGCGGTCGTTCGCTGCCGACCCGGCAGATGTCGGCCTGTTCACCTTCCCGCCGACGGGGCCAGGGCTTACGGCGCCGGTCGTGGTCGGTGGGGACGTGATGGTCCTGCCCCGGCCCGCGACCGACGACGCCCGTGACCTCGTACGCCGGCTCGCCGCGCCGGCCGCTGTCGATCCCTGGATCGCGACCGGCGGATTCCTCGCCGACGGCCGGACCACCGGGTACTCGCCGGAGCTCACCAGGCTGGCCGACCAACTGGTGGCGCCGGGAACGTCATTGCAGTTCGACCTGTCCGACCGGCTCGGACGGCTCGGGGACATCAACGGGTTGTGGCGCGTCCTGACGGACTTCCTGATCCGGATCGGCAACCGCGGCAGCGACGTCGTACCGGAAGCAGTGGAGTCCGCGCTGGCCGAACTGAAGGCGGTGGAGAGCTGATGGGGCTGCAGAGCAACGGCCTGTCGCTCGAGATCGTCGGCCGGGAGATCAGCGGCCGTCCGGTACCTGGCAAGCCGCGCCGACCCGCTGGGCCCTACCTCCTAGGACTGCCGGCACTCCTGCTCAGCAGTGTGTTGCTCGTGCCGATCGCAGTGACCGTCGTGCAGGCCTTCCGGACCCGGGACGGGTCGTTCGGACTGGGGAACTTCGCGGTGATGAGCGATCCCGCCGCGTTGCATGCCGTGGGCAACAGTCTGGCCTGGATCGCGGTCGCGCTCGGCCTGGTGGCGGTCGGGTTCCTGCTGGCCCTGGTGAGCTACCGGCTGCCCGGGGTGTCGTCGTTTCTCCAACCAGCCTTGGTGATTCCGTTCGCCGTCTCGGTACTCGTGTCCGGGGTGACCTTCCGGTTGATCTTCGATCCCACTCCCGAACGCGGCACGGTGACAGCGGTCTGGACCTCGCTGTTCGGATCCAGCCCGACCTGGCTCGGTCCAGGACTGGTCTGGCTCGTCCTGGTGTCCGCCTTCGGTTGGACCTGGCTCGGGTACGTCGTGTCGCTGTTCCGGGCCGGCCTGGACGCCATCCCCGACGACGTGAGCCGCACAGTCGCGGCGGAAGGTGTCACCGGCTGGCGGCGGCTGCTGGCACTCGAGCTGCCGATGCTGAGGCCGATCACCGGAGTGGTGACGCTGACCCTGGTGATCGCGGCGGTGCGCGTGTTCGACCTGGTACTGATCGTCGTGCCTGGGCCGATGCAACGCCAGGCAGACGTTCTCGGCCTCAACTGGTGGCGGGCGACGAGCGCCGGCGACGACCCCGGCCGTACTGCGGCGCTGGGCGTAATGCTGTTCGCGATCGTGGCCGCTGTCGCGGTCATCGGGGTCCGCGGACTGCGTCGCCGTCGGTGGGCGATGCCGGTGGCTGTGGTGCCGCCCGATCCCTCGCTACGCAGGCCCCGGCCGAGCAAACGGGTTCGGCGGATCGGCTGGACGGTCGGGTTCGCCGTCGGCCTGGTGTGGATCCTTCCGGCGGTCGTGCTGGTAGCTACCGCCTTGCATTCACCGCGTGAGGCCGGGTTGCGCGGCTGGTGGTCCACGTCGGGCCTTGGGTTCTCCTCGTTCTCGGCTGCTGCCAACGCGGGGTTGTTCCGGGCGGTGCTGTCGACCTTGCTGATCTCCTTCATCGCAACGGCCGTGCTGCTGGTGATCGCCGTACCGACCGCCTATCTGGTGGCTTGGGGCGGCTTGCCGACCTGGCTGGGTCGCGTAGTCACCTCTGCCTTCGTGGTGCTGGCCGTGACGCCCGTGCAGATGTACGCCGCGCCGCTGCGGGATGCGATCGACGCAGCGGGGTTGGCCGGCTCGCGGATTGCGCTCGCTCTGATTCACGCGGCTGCAGGTCTGCCGTTCGCTGTGTTGCTGCTGCGGTCGGCCTTTGCCTCGGCTCCACCTGTCCTGGTTGCCGAGGCGCTCCAGGGTCCGGCGCGACAGAGCGCAGTACTGGCGACTGTGCAGCGGACGTATCGGCCTGCCTTGGTGGCTGTGGCTGTGCTGGAGTTCGCGCTGGTGTGGAACGACTTCATCGTCGGCTTCCTGATCAGCGGAGCCGGTACTACGCCTTGGTCGCTGGTGTTGTGGGGTGAGGCTCGGCAGTTCTCCGCATCCGGAGGCACTGTGGCCGCCGCGGCTGTGGTGGCATCCGTAGTACCGGCTGTCCTGCTGCTGTCGTTCTGGCGAACCGTGGTCCGCGGTCTGACCATCGGGAGCCGTCCATGACCTCGCCGCCCGAGGAGAAGCCTGCGGAAGAGAAGGCGCGCGCCAGACGCCGGGGTGACTTCTTCGGGATCAGTGCGCTTGCTTCCGCGTTGCTGTCCGGGCTAGCCGGCGACAAGTTGTCGCAGAGCCTCGACAGTGGCGGCTGGGTCAGCGTGGTGGGGTTCAGCCTGACCATCTTGTTCGCGCTGATCTGGGCCATCTACAACGCGCCGGTGGGGCTGCGAAGGTTCCGCCGCTGGCGTGCCGGGACTCACCGGGAGGCCGGCGAGCTGCACACCGCCGCTGAGGAAGCGGAGCAGTGGCTGGTGTCGCTCGGCTCGGATTCGGGCGGCATGGTCGCGGCCGAATGGTTCGAGCAGAACGAACCTCGGCTCTGGGACCTACTCAAGGCCGACAGACCCTCGACAGGCACGGCGGACGACTTCGCCCGGATTTGCGACGCCCTGGATGCCTGGTACGTGCGGCGGCGCGAACCCGCGAACCTACTGGAGTTGAGCGACGTTCTGTGGGCTGTGGCTGATGGTTGCGGACGCCGTGACCTGGCGGAACTGGCGGCGGCCCGCGCGGCGACGGCGTACCGGCTGATGGGTGATCTGGAGGCGGCCAACAACAGACTAGGCATCTCCGAGAATCTCGCGCCCGCGCGGCGAGGACATAGCCGGACAGCGGGAGCTCTCGTGGCCAGGCGGCAGGTCGAGAGAGCGCTGCTTCACCTGGCGCGTGCAGAGACCGCGTTGCCGGGCAACGATCGCGACGAGGTGGTGACGAATGCCCGCGACCGGCTGGACGACGCACGGCTCAGCAGACCCGGGCCGGATCTCGCGGCGGAGATCGCGATCCTCATCAACCTGGGGATCGTCCACCTGTATCAGCAAGACCCCGAAGGTGCGCTCGATCAGTTGCAGCCGGCTGCTGCGAGAGCCACCGCCGCAGGGGATGCCAGCAGCCGGGCTCATGCTCTCGAGCTGATGGGGGTGGCCGCGTGGATGCTGCGGAATCCGGATGGTGCCAAGGAGTGGTGGGAGCACGCCGAGCATCTGTATGCCGAGATCGATGAGCGCGAGGGACGGGCTCGCTGTCTGCAGCACCTCGGATCTGCCGAAGTCGTGGCCGGACGGTTGGACGAAGCGAAGAAGTTGCTCGAGCACAGCGCCTCCTGGCGGGGGTACGAGAGCCCGACGCTGGAGAAGTACCTCGCGGCGGCGCGGAAGGTGGCCGCGACGCCCGAGGTGGCCGACGAGGGACCGCGTGGCCGGCTCGCCGCCGGATGGATCCGGCGGCTGATCGATCGGTGGCTGTTGCGCTGACGCGTTTTGTCCGACCCGTCGCCTAGGTTGGCGGGCATGGTGATGGCATGGTGAAGGCAGCGGGGCAGACCAGGTCGAAGGCGGCCAAGTCGCCGTTCGCGTGCAGCGAATGCGGCTGGACGACGGCCCGCTGGATCGGGCGCTGTGGTGAGTGCCAGGCCTGGGGCACCGTCGCCGAGGTCGGCGCGCCCAAGGCCGCCCGGATTACCGCCGGACCGGTGTCCTCGCCGGCGATGCCGATCTCCAAGGTGTCCGCGATCGAGGCCGAGTCCAGGCCGACCGGGATCGGTGAGCTCGACCGGGTCCTCGGTGGCGGCGTGGTGCCTGGTGCCGTGATTCTGCTGGCGGGCGAGCCGGGCGTCGGTAAGTCGACGCTGCTGCTCGAGGTCGCGGCCCAGTCGGCCCGTCGGGGTCAACGCACCCTCTATGTGTCCGGCGAGGAATCGGCCGCGCAGGTCCGGCTGAGAGCCGGGCGGACCGATGCCCTGGTGGACGAGCTCTACCTCGCCGCGGAGACGGATCTCGGTGCCGTCGTCGGGCAGGTGGACGCGGTCGAGCCTTCGTTCCTGGTGGTCGACTCGGTGCAGACCATGGCGCATCCCGAGGTGGACGGCGCGCCCGGCGGCGTCACCCAGGTGCGCGAGGTGACCGGTGCGCTGGTGAGGCTGGCGAAGGAGCGCAACATCGCGGTCGTCCTGGTCGGCCACGTCACCAAGGACGGTGCGATCGCCGGACCGCGGATGCTGGAGCACCTGGTCGACGTGGTGCTCGCGTTCGACGGCGACCGGCACTCCGGCTTCCGGATGGTGCGGGCGACGAAGAACCGGTTCGGGCCGTCCGACGAGGTCGGCTGCTTCGACATGGTCGACACCGGCATCGTCGAGGTGAGCGACCCGACCGGGTTGTTCGTCTCGGAGCACGCCGAGCCCGTCGCGGGGACGTGCGTGACGGTGATGATGGAAGGCCGCCGGCCCCTGCTCGCCGAAGTACAGGCGCTGGTCGGGCCGTCGGCGGCGCCGCAGCCGCGGCGGACCACGTCCGGACTGGAGTCGTCGCGCGTGTCCATGGTGCTCGCCGTGCTGGGGAGCCGGGCGGGCCTGAAGCTGTCCGACCAGGAGGTGTACGTCGCGACGGTCGGCGGGGTGAAGATCACCGAGCCCGTCGCGGACCTCGCCGTCGCGATCGCGGTGGCGTCGTCGGTGATGGACAAGCCGATCCACCCGGGCCTGATCGCGATCGGCGAGGTCGGCCTGGCCGGTGAGGTTCGCCGGGTCGGCGGCCTCGAGAAACGTCTGGCCGAGGCCGCGCGACTGGGGTTCACCAAGGCGATCGTGCCGGCGGACACCCCGAACAGGACGAAGGAGCTGAAGCCGATGGACATGCAGGCGAAGTACGGGCTGCGCATCTTCGCCGCCGGCGACATCAACGCCGCCATGCTGGCCGCCGGCCTCCGCTGACCCCGGCCGCGCCGCCCGAGCTGCGCCGCCCGAGCCGCGCCGTCAGCTGTCGGCGCGGACGTGGCGGAGGACGACGGCGCGGGAGTCGAGGACGCGGGACTCCTGCAACTGCAGCGGATGCCGGTCCTGCCCCTCGGGGAACAGGCGCTTGCCACCGCCGAGCAGCACTGGGTGCACGACCACGTGGTACTCGTCGATCAGGCCGGCCGCGGTCAGGCTCGCCGCCAGCTCGGACCCACCCATCAGCAACAGGTCGCGCCCTTCCTGCTGCTTCAGGGCGGCAAGTTCGTCGATGCTGCCGATCACCGTGGTGTTCCATTCGGCGGACTTCAGCGTGCGGGACACCACGACCTTCGGCATCTTCCGCCACAGCGGTGCGAACTCCAGGTCGTGCGGGTGGTCCGACATCGACTCGGCCTGCGGCCAGAAGAACGACATCATGTCCCAGACCACCCTGCCGTACAGGAAGACGTCGGACCGCTCGTTCAGCTCCTTGCCGTAGGCGGACAGCTCCGGGCCCATCACTGGCCAGTCGAACTCGGCGTTCGGGCCCTCGATGAAGCCGTCGAGCGAGGTGTGGACGAAGTGGAGGATCTTGCGCATGGCGTGCTCCTGGGATTCGGTGCGGGCTTGCTGTCACGACCTGGTCGGAACGACCAGCGCGCCTTTGACATCCTGGCCGAAGATCTTTGCCGCTGTGTTCCTGCCCACATCCGCGCCCGTTCCGATGAGACGGGCGCTCACCCGGCGGTCGCCAGGAACGTAGTCTGGTGACGCCCCGCCCCCGACCGGAGGAGTCCCCGAGATGACCGGTTCCAGAGTTGTCGCCCTCGGCCACTACCAGCCGGAACGGGTGCTCACGAACGCCGAGCTCTCCACCATGGTGGAGACCAACGACGAGTGGATCCAGAGCCGGGTCGGCATCCGCGAACGCCGGATCGCGGCGCCCGACGAGCAGGTCGACGAGATGGCCTGGCGGGCCGCGGAGAAGGCGGTCGCGAACGCGGGCCTCGACAAGGCCGAGATCGACTTCGTCGTCGTCGCGACCTGTACTGCGCTCGATCGGTCCCCCAACATCGCCGCCCGGGTCGCGGCCCGGCTCGGCCTGAAGAGCCCCGCCGCGCTGGACGTGAACACCGCTTGCTCCGGTTTCAGTCACGCGATGGCGACCGCCGACCACGCTATCCGCGCGGGCGCCGCTTCCAAGGCCCTGGTGATCGGGGTGGAGAAGCTGAGCGACTTCACCGACTGGACGGATCGGACCACCTGCGTACTGATCGGCGACGGCGCCGGCGCGGCCGTGGTGGTCGCCAGTGACGAGCCCGAGATCGGGCCGGTCGTGTGGGGTTCGGTGCCGGAGATGTCCGACGCCGTCCGGATCGAGGGCCGCGACGGGACCTTCGCCCAGGAGGGCCAGAGCGTCTTCCGCTGGACCACGACCCAGCTGCCAGTGATCGCCAAGCAGGTCTGCGAGAAGGGCGGCGTGACGCCCGAGGAACTCGGCGGCGTGGTGCTGCACCAGGCGAACCTGCGCATCATCGAGCCGCTGGCGAAACGCCTCGGCGCGGTCAACGCGGTGATCGCGCGCGACGTGGTCGAGTCCGGCAACACCTCGGCCGCCAGCATTCCGATCGCCCTGTCCAAGCTGATCGAACGCCGCGAGATCCCGGCCGGCGCCCCGGTCCTGCTCTTCGGCTTCGGCGGCGGTCTCTCGTACGCCGGCCAGATCATCCGCTGCCCCTGACAGCCCTGAAAACGCCTGCACAAGGCGGGTGCACGATCGGATGCACGGGCGTTTGCAAGCGCGACCGGATCGCCGGTCGGCGACTGGCCGGTAAAGGGGGTAGGTCGGTCACAACGCTCGGCTGAGCCGCATAGACTCAGGGACCGTGGCCCCGAATTCCGACAAGAACAGCACCGGCGCCCGGATGCGTGCGACCCTCGCAGCCGTGGCACCTGGTACCGAACTACGCGAAGGCCTGGAGCGGA
>NZ_DASRXP010000645.1:0-10979 GCF_035687465.1 Kribbella sp. | reverse complement strand
TCGAGGACGACCGCCTCGGCTACGCCCTGGCGGCCACCCTGACCCGGTCCAGCCTGACCGAGGCGGACGCGACCGAGTGGCTCGATCCCGCCGCCCGGGCGCTGGCGGTCGCGCCGACCGACGGCTTCCGGGCAGAGTTCGGGAACACCCTCCGCACCCTGCGCGTCGTCTACGTGATGATCGACCAGGGTGTTCGGGTGAGGCTGACCGTGACGGGGCAGAGCGGGACAGAGGTCCCCCACCGCGAGGCCGTCCGCTCCAAGCTCGTCGAGGTCTTCCGCGCCGCCACCCCGTACTACTTCTGACTCACCGCCCCACCGTCTGCCTGCAAGGATGTCCGCATGGACGAATCAGGGCAGGGCGAGCCGACCGCCCGGGTGGTTGATCGACTGCGGGACGCCTTCGAGGCGGCCGACTACACGGTCGACGGGGTCGCCGCGCGATTGGGTGCCCAGGCCAACGATGCGCTGGGGCGGAACGAGACGACCCTCGCGTACCGGCAGACAGCGGCAGGCGACCCGCTCGATGTCCTGATCAGATTTTTCCTGCTCCAACGTGCTGCGCCGGAATCCCTGCTCAGCAAGGCGTTTCCGGACATCCTGGACGAATTTCTTGCTCTAGGCATCATCGTGCGCGAGGGCGACGAACTGCTGGCTGCGGTCGACGTCCGGCCGTACGCCGAGGACGACCGCCGCTGGTGGGTGGTGGCGGACCTGACGCCGGGGCTGGACGGTCGTCGTGAGCCGATGCGTCCGGACTATGTGCTCGGCATCGCTCCCGCGAGCCTAAGCCTGGTCAAGCTGACCGTGCCGATCAAGGCGGACTCGGCTCTCGACCTGGGCACCGGGTGCGGCATCCAGGCTCTGCACCTGGCCGACCGTACGAACCACCTTGTCGCCACCGATGTGAATCCCCGAGCGCTGCAGCTGACCCGATGGACGGCGGCACTCAATCGGATCGACCTGGACGTGCGCAACGGGAGTCTCTACGAACCCGTTGAGCATGAGCGGTTCGACCTGATCGTCAGCAACCCGCCGTACGTGATCGCGCCGCCGGGCGACGGGCGGCTGACATACCGGGAGACCGGGTTCGCGGGTGATTCGGTGGTGGAGCAGCTCGTCCGGGAGGCGCCCGCGCATCTGACGCCCGGTGGGTGGTGTCAGTTGCTCGCGAACTGGACCTGCGTGCGAGGCGAGGACTGGCGCGAACGGATCGCGGGCTGGACCGGCGACCTGTCGAGCTGGGCGGTGCAACGCGAGCAACTCGACCCGGCCGAGTACGTCGAGCTGTGGTTGCGCGACGCGGGCCTGCACGGGCGGCCGGAGTACACGAGCCGGTACGACGCCTGGCTGAGGTGGCTCGACGAGCAGCAGGTGGAAGCGATCGGGATGGGCTGGATCAACCTGCACAACGTGACGGGAAGCCTGTACGCCGAGGAGTGGCCGTACGAGATCGAGCAGCCGATCGGGCCGCACGTCCTGACCAGGTTCGAGCGGTCGGAGGGCTTGCCGGACGACCTGACCGGGCTGCACCTCGTGGTCGCCGGGGACGTAATCCAGGAGACCGCGGGACCGCCGGGAGCCGAGGATCCGGCAACGATCGTCCTAAGGCGGCAGCGCGGGATGCGCAGGGCGGAGCAGGCGGACACAGTGCTGGCAGGGTTCGTCGGCGCCTGCGATGGCGACCTCAGCGTGGGGCAGATCCTCGATGCGCTGGCCAGTCTGCTCGATCGCGAGCCGGCCGAGGTCCATGAGGACTACCTGCCCGAGATCCGCCGCTTGGTGGTCGAAGGCTTCTTTAGTTAGAAGCGCTGCGGCGCTGGCGTTTGTCGGCGTACATCCGGCGGTCCGCTTCGGTCAGCAGCTCGCTGATCGACGTGCCGTCGGTGCTGCTGGCTTGGCCGATGCTCAGCCGGAGCATGGCGAACCACGGCTCCACTGCGGTCGCGGCAGCCCGGTCGGCTGCGGTCCTGATCCGCTCGACCAGCTCCCGCGCGCCCCGCTCGTCCGGGTTGTCCAGGACGACGACGAACTCGTCACCACCGGCCCGGGCGACCACGTCATCGGCCCGCGACTGCTCGGTCAGCAGGTGCGCGACCCCACGCAGTACCTCGTCCCCGCAGGCGTGGCCGTGGCTGTCGTTGACCACCTTCAGGTTGTCCACGTCGATCGCGATCACCGCGATCGAGCGACCGGAGTCCATCGCCGCGGCCATCCGCTCGTCCAGGGCGCGGCGGTTCCCGACGCCGGTGAGCGGATCCTCCCGGGCTGCTCGCCACTCGGCGTCGTGCCGGATCGAGAGATCGTGGGTGGCGAGTGCGCTGCGGACGGCGTACAGGCCGCGGAGTCGCTCGGCCCACCAGCCTCGGGTGATCGCGCGGGCGTACTGCAGACCGGCCGTGGCGCCGGCGTCACCCGAGCCGGCGACGATCTGCACGGCCGTGTGCCGGATCAGCGCCTCCACCGGTGGATCGGGAGTCGGCGGCAGGTCCGTACCGGCGCGCTCGGCGGCTTCCAGGGCGTCGTCGAGCTGCCCGAGCGCCGCGTAGGCCCTCGCCAGGTAGGCACCGGCGATCGCGGTCAGTTCGAGGTCTCCGAGCTTGGCCAGCTGGTCGCGGCAGTCCTTGAGGATCACCGCGGCCGCGGCCGGCTCGGCGTCACCGTCGCTAGCGGCTAGCCACAGCCGCCCGGCGATCGGCCAGTACCCGAGCAGGTCGTCGCGGACGATCACCTCGATCGCCTCCGCCGCCCAGCGCCGCGCCTCGGACCGCCGGCGCCGGATGTTCTCGTCGTACGCCGGATCGCCGAGCCGCTCCATCTCGTGCGCCCAGCGCAGATTGGACTCGGCCAGATTGAGCCGGTCGATCGCCGGCGACTCGGGCAGCCCGAGCGGATCGCTGTCGGTGGCGGCCGCCAGCTCGAAATGCGGGATGCACAACTCGAACAGCCGCAGCAGGTCGTAGGCGTACCCGAGTCCGGTGTGTGCCCAGGCCGTCAGGGCGAGATCGCGGGTCCGGGACAGCGCGTTCTCCGCGGCGACCAGGTCCGCCACCGAGTCGCCGCCCTCCCCGGTCCGGATCAAGGTGACGATCCGGATGGCCAGCGCGTTCGCCTCCCAGCCTGGTTCGTCGATCGCGCGCGATACCCGGATGCAGCTGTCCACCGCGTCCAGGGCCTCGCCGGGATCGGAACCGTGGTGGGCCGCGACGGCCCGGACGTACTCGGCGGCCGCGCGTTCGTGGGTCGGCTCCGGCCCGAGCTCGGTCAGTATCCGGCGGATCTCGATCGCCGCCTCGGCCGGCCGGCCCGACTGGGCGCGCGTCATCGCCTCGGCGATCCGGGCGGTTACCCCCGAGGTCTCGCGCACTACACCTCCTTGATCAGCGCACGCGGCGCTTGTCCTCATAAAGCCGGCTGTCCGCCAGCGGGACCAGCAACTCCACCGGCACGCCTTCCGCCGTCGCGGCGTACCCGATGCTCAGGCCGAGCCTGGCCAGCCACGGCTTGGGTGTCGTCGCCGCGGTCCGGGCTACCGCTGCCCGGATCCGCTCGGCCAACTGGAAGCCACCCTTGGCGTCCGGCTGGTCGAGCACCACGAAGAACTCGTCCCCACCCGATCGAACCACGGCATCGGTAGCTCGCGCTTGTTCCAGGAGCAGATTTGCAACAACCTGCAACAGTTCGTCACCACAGGCGTGCCCGAAGCTGTCGTTGACCAGCTTGAGATCGTCGACGTCGATGGCCAGCAGGGTGACCGCGCGCTGCGAAGTACGGGCTGCGGTCAAGCGTTCGTCCAGGGCGCGGCGGTTGCCGACCCCGGTCAGCGCATCCTGCCGGGCCGCGTGCCACTCGGCATCGTGCCGCGCCGACAGGTCGTGCGCCACCAGCGCATGCCGTACTGCGTTCAGCGCGCGCTGTCGTTCCTTCCACCAACCTCTGGCCACCGAGCGGGCATAAGCCAAGCCGGCAACGGCTCCGAGCGCACCGGTACTAGCGGCAAGCTCCGATCTGGTCTGCAGCACCAGCAACTGCGTCGACGGATCAGCCAGCGGGATCAGGTCAGCCGCAGCCCGATCTGCCGCGGCCTTGGCCTCAGCGTGGTAGCCCTGAGCAGCAAGAGCTCTTGCCAGGTAGGCACCGGCGATCGCGAGCCGCTCTGTCTCGCCCAGCTTGCTGATCCGGTCGCGGCCGTCCATCAGTTCGGCGGCAGCAGCCGCAGGGTCCTTCGCCGTCGCCGCTGCGGCCAGCCACAGCTGTGTGCTCAAGCGCCAGTACTCCTGGCTCTCGTCGTCGACGATCACTCGCTCAGCTTCACGCGCCCAACGCTCGGCCGAAGCCTGCAGCTCCCTGATCTCTCCCTCGTACGCCGGGTCGCCGAGCCGCTCAAGTTCGTGGGACCAGCGCAGATGGGTCTCCGCCAGATTGAGCCGGTCGATCGCCGGGGACTCGGCCAGCGCGAAAACGTCGACATCGGACGCGGCGGCCAGTTCGTAGTGCGGGACGCAGAGCTCGAACAACCGCAGTACGTCATAGGCGTAGCCGATTCCGGTGTGGCCCCAGGCGGCGAGACCTGGGTCCGTCGTCCTACTCAGAGCATGCTCGGCCGCGACCAGGTCGTTCACCGTGTCGCCACCGCGTCCGCTACGGCCCAGGGTGATGATCCGGATCGCTAGGGCGTTGGCCTCCCAGCCCGGCTCGTCGATCGCCCGGCCGATCTGCACGCAGGCCTCCACCGCGGCGAGCGCCCCGTCGGCGTCGCTCGCGTGATGCGCGCAGACACCGCGGACGTACTCGGCGGCCGCGAGCTCGTAGCTGGGCTCAGGGCCGAGCTCGGCCCGGATCGCGTCGACCTCGACCGCCGCGGCGGCGTGACCACCCGACTGGGCCAGGGTCATGGCCGCACTGATCCGATCCGTCAGCGGACCCGCGTCCATCACCATCTCGAAGTTCGGCTTCCTGGTCGGTCCCGTCACTCGCCGCACGGGTGGGACCGCCCATTGTGGTCGCGGTGGGGGCCGCTGTCACTGCCTTCCAGCAGGCAACAGCGAGCAGGACGTCAGCCCGCGACCTGCCGGGCCTCGGCCGAGTGCAGCTGGACGGGCAGAGACTCGACGCCGTACACGATGGAGAAGTCGCGGAATCGCAGCTGATCCTCGGGGATGGCCAGGGACAGATCCGGGAAGCGGTGGGCGAGTGCGGTGAACGCCGCGCGGAGCTCCATCCGGGCCAGCTCGGCACCGACGCAGCGGTGCATGCCGTGCCCGAAGGCGAGGTGCGCGGCAGGGGCCCGCTTCGGGTAGAAGTCCTCCGCGTCCTGGCCGAAAACCTCCTTGTCGCGGTCGGCGCCGGACAGCGACACGGCGACCAGGTCGCCCTTCTTCACCTGCTGGCCGAACAGTTCCTGGTCGTGCCGGGCGAACCGGGGGAAGGCCACCTGGACCACGGTCAGGTAGCGCAGCAGTTCCTCGACGATCGCGTCGACCGCGCCCGGTTCGTTCCGGATCCGGGCGAAGTTCTCCGGGTCGCGCAGCAGCACCAGGGTGCCGAGCGCGAGCATGCTGGCCGACGTCTCGTAGCCGCCCAGGAAGACCCCGTCGGCCAGGCCGCCGAGTTCGATGTCGTCGATCTCGTCGCCCTGCTCGCGGATGATCGAGCCGATCAGGCCGTCGCCGGGATTCTCGCGTTGCTTGCCGACGATCTCGAACAGGAAGTCGCGGGACTCGCTGGCCGAACCGAACACCCCGATCCCACCGCCGGACAGGTCGAACCTGGCCGGGCCGAGCGCCCGGAAGCGGTCGCGGTCGGACTCCTCGACGCCGAGCAGGTCGCTGATCAGCAGGAACGGCACGTTGAAGGCGAAGTCCGCGACGATGTCGACGACCGGGCCCTTGGCCTCCATCAGGTCGAGCTGGTCGTTCACGATCTTCTCGATGGCCGGCTCCAGCCGGGCCAGCCGCCGCTTGGTGAACTCCGGGGTGAGCAGCTTGCGCAGCCGGGTGTGGTCCGGCGGATCGGTGAAGCCCAGGCCGCCGATGCCCTCGGACGGCTTGTTCGGGTCCGAGCCGACCAGCGGCCGGATGTCGTTGCTGAAGTTGGCGGTGTCGGCGAGCACGGATTTCGCCTCCGCATGGCCGCTGACCACCCACACGTTCAGCCCGAAAAGGTGGGCCAGTTTGTGCACCGGCTCGACCTCGCGGATGTCGCCCAGCTCGGGGACCGGGTCCAGTCCCTCGCGGCGCAGCGGCATCGAGACCTGACGCGGGAACATCCGCATCTTCGACAGGTCCAGACCACCCCTTCGAGTGGTCCTGTTCAGCAATCGGCTGCCGACCCATCTCTTCAGGTATGTCGCAACCATGGCTCCCACGCGCCCTCTCTGAACAACTGTCCTGACGGTGTCGTCTCTGTTGAAACTAGCCGCTACCGGGACCAGATCTGATGGTGTTGGCACTACTTGTGTAGTGGCGTTGGCACCACCATGGGAGGGGGCCATGGTCTTGCCAGCTCAGACCTTGTCATGGACAGGGACCAGCTTGCCACCGGATCCCACCTGTACCGTCCCTGGAACGGCAATCAGGTGGTCCCGGGGGCAGCTCAGGGGAAACTCAGCCGAAAGTCGGATGTGCTGGCGGCGTTGGTCTGCGGTGACGATTTAGTTGCGCCAGCAACCACCTCAGGGGTTGCAGGTCAGGCGCGCTTCGGCCCAGTCGGCGTGGTCGCTGGTGACACCGTCGCCCGCGTCCGATACCTGGAGACTCAGGGTTTGGCCGTTGCTGACGTCGACGGTGACGGGGACGGTGGGAGAGGATCCGGTGAGGAGATCGGATGTGTACTTCGCCACACCGTCGACCAGGACCTTGAAGCTGACTTTGCCGCGATCCTCCATTTCGTCGTCCACGCCGAGCTTGGCGGTGAAGGATGAACAGTTGCCGCCCAGCCGGACGCTGACCGAGGACGGGGCGTGGGTGCCGAGACCCTTGGCGTACTGCGTGCCGTCGAGGGTGAGTGGTCCGCCGTCTCCCGCGGCATCCTCGCCGTTGCTGTGGTCCCGTTCGACCGGGCCCCAGCCGTTGGTCGAGTCGATCCATTCCAGGTCGCTCACCCACGGCTGACCGGTGGGTGCGGGCGGCAACGGTTTGTCGGCCAGGGTGGCGGCGAAGAATCCGAGTCCGCCGCCGGGCAGCTTGATCGCCTTCACCGTCTTACCGGATTCCAGCGGTACTGCGGTGTAGAAGACCCGGTAGTCCGTTGTGGTGTTGGCCAGACCGGCAGGCGTGTAGCGGCCCTTCACCGACACTGCCAGTTTGGCGCCACCTGTCGTTGGGTCCTGGCAACACCAGTTCGGGAGTTGGAGTGGGGCTTGTGACTCGGATCCGTCGGTATAGATGACGGTGACGCTGCCTTTCGCATTCAGGCTGGCGCCCGCGCCGAGCAAAGCCAGATGTGTTCCGGTGCCGGAGACCAGGATCGGCGCAGGCTGGTTCTTCACCAGGTTCGGGGTGCCCGGTGCGCCTGTCGGCCAGGTGAATTCGGCGCCCTGCACGGTGACCTTGGCGCCCGGCGTGTAGCCGGCGGCCGCGAGTGCCTCGCCGTTGAAGCTGTTGCCGGATCCGTCGAAGTTGCCCTGGGCATACGTCGACGCATCGCTCACGCCGACCACATTCGCTGCCTGGGACAACGATGCGTAGGGCAACTGAGCGGTCGCCACAGTGCTGTTCTTGTACGTGGTGTCATGTACCCGGTACGACGCGTCGAGGCGCAAGGTGAAACTCGCCGGGTTCACCGAGGCAGCCGGTGTCACCTGCAGTTTGGTGGAGACAGTCTTCCCCGGCTCGACCTTGGCGAAGGTGCTTGTGCCGGTAGCGGACCACCCGGGCGGCAGGTCGAGGGTCAACCGGACATCGCGCATGGTCGTAGTACCGGCGTTCCGGAAGGTTGCGGAGACCTCGGTTGCCTGGCCCGGGGCGTTCCACAGGGACGGGGTGGAGAGTTCCGGGGTACCGAAGGTGTCGGAGACGGTCTTGCCGCCGCCGACCGAGGTGGTGCCGGACAGGCGGACCGTGGCGTCCCGCGACGTGGAGATCGATGCGGTCTTCACCAGCACGGTGCCGTTCTCGTAGTACCAGCCGGTGGAGGCTGCGAGGTAGGCGTTCTTGCTGACCAGCTTGGTGAGCTTGCGGTTGTCGATCGAGACGTCGCGCGGTGCCGTATCGGTGTGGACCGTCAGCTCGTAAGGGCGTGCTGACGGCTTGCCTGTGTACGAACCACGGCTTGCGCCGAGCTTCACGGTGACGTCGCCGCGCCCGGCGACCGGGGCGTTGACCTCCAATAGTTGCGTGGCGGACTTGTCCTGCTTGTAGTCGCGGGTGACCCGGTCGTCTTCATACAGGGAGAAGGAGGACTTGCCCTCCGGGTAGATGTCCACCGTCAGGCGGTCCGCGAAGCCCTGCTCGGCGGCGGAGTTGATGCCGCTCTTCCACAGCGGGACCACTGCGCCACCCTTGACGAACAGGGGCAGCGTGTCGAGCGGGGCGTGGTAGCCGTTCACCGTTGTCGGGCCCTGGTAGACCTTGCCGGACCAGTAGTCCACCCAGGTTCCCTTGGGCAGGTAGATCCCGCTCTTCACCTCGTCCGCGCCCCACATCGGCGCCACCAGGAACTCCTTGCCGGCCAGGAACTCGTACTTCGTGGTGTCGTCCCAGGTCTTCGGATCGTTCGGGTACTCGAGGACCAGCGAACGGTTCAGTGGAGCACCGGTGCGGTGGGCCTCAGCGGCGTACGAGTAGAAGTACGGGAGCAACCGCTCGCGCAGCTTGAGGTACTTCCGGTTGATGGAGGTGTAGGGCTCGCCGTACGTCCACGGCTGCTTGTACGCCGGTGTCGCCCAGCCGGACATCGTCATGAAGGCCGGGTTGAACACCTTCCACTGCAGGTCGCGCACGTAGCTCGTCGGCGAGCCCCCGAAGATGCCGTCGACGTCACCCGCGCTGTAGGCGATACCGCTGTTGCCCGAGCCGGTGATGGCCGGGATCTGCCACTTGATCGCGTCCAGTGAGCCGCTGTGGTCGCCGGTCCACTGCACTGCACATCGCTGTGCACCCGCCCAGCCTTCGACCATCCACGCGTAGCCGCGAGCGTTGCTGTACTGCTCGATGCCGTCATGCGCGGTGTCGCAGGCGCTGAGCGCGTACCGGTAGCCCGGGCCGACCCAGGCCACGTCCAGCTTGCGTACGCGGACTCCTGCCTCGCCTACCTCGGCCGGCTGGCGGTCGAGCGAGGACTGGGTCCACAGGCCCATCTGGATGTTGCGCTTGTTCAGTTCCTCGGCGGTCTGCTTGAGCGGCGGGATCTCGCGCTTGCCCCACCAGGTGCCGTCGACCTGTTCCGAGTCCGTGTCGTCGGAGTAGCCGCAGCCGTAGTCGTCGTTGACCAGCATCCAGCCGCCTGGCATGTCCTCGTCCTGGAACTTCTGGGCCACCTTCACCGCATCCAAGGTGGTCACCTTGTCCGGGGTGACCTTCCAGTCGTTGCTGGGATCCGGGTCGGTGGCGTAGTGGCCGCGGTTGTAGCAGTCGGAGTCGCCGTACTCGAGTCCGTAGATCGGTGGCATGAACGGGCGGCCGGTGAGTTCGGTGTAGCGGTTGAGCGAGGTCTTGAGGTCTCCGACGAAGTAGTACGCGTCGAACCGCTTCTCCTCGTGCTTGGTGACCACGGGCTCGGTGAAGCTGTAGCTGCCCGGGGTGAACGTGTTCCGCAGTACGCCGTAGCCCGCAGTGCTCATGTAGTACGGCGAGGCGTTCGGGTTGCCGCCGTCCTCCCAGTTGAAGTCGCGGGCGACCGTGATGGTCTGGCCGCGGTGCGAGAACCGGCCGTTCTGCATGCCGCCACCGAAGTACTGCTCGGTCGCGCCCCGGCTCAGCGACTGGCTGGCGGAGTTGTCGTTCCAGGAGAGCGGTGCTGTCTCGGACCACACCAGTTGCCCGTTGGACCGGTACAGGGAGAAGCGCAGCGGTGACTTGGTCGCGCGCACCTCGATCTTGTCCGTCGTGAGTGAGTAGTAGCTGCCACGGTCACGCCAGGAGGTACGGGGCTTGGCGTAGTCGGTTTTGGTCACGATGGTCGAAGCCGGTGCGGACGGATCCTCCGGCGGAGTACTGGCGGGGTCGGTGAAGTTCCCGTCCGGCGCCAGCCAGAGCCGGAACACGTCGTCCTTGAGGAACACCACCCGGACCTTCGCCGGACCGGCGGTCAGCGTGTACGTCGAGGAGTCGGCGGCGAAGCCGGTCACCGCGCCCAGCGAGGTGTCTCCGGGTTGGGCGGCGGCCGGCGCGCCATTGCTCACCAAGGCACCGGCGACCAGGGCGAGGGCTGTCGCCACCACCGCGGCCGAACGTTTCATGCGGACAAAGATGCTCACGGGGGCCTCACTTCACGCATCTATGAACAGAATTGCGTCATTGATAACTCAGCGACCCACTGGTTGTCACTAGCTGACCGCGGATCGCTCCGATCGGGTTCCCGGCCGGAGGACGCGCCGGGAGACGGGCGGCGCCGGCGGTCTGCCCTGACCATGGTTCGGAGTGCGCTGATCAGGGATTTCGGGTGCTTGCCGTCACCCGAATGCGGTTTCGGGCGCCCTCAGCGGTTACGGTGCGTTGAGAAATGCGTTGCAGTCGGCCGTACTCTGTCCTCGGGCGGGTCGGTTGTGCTCAGGGGGTTCAGTGCACGGCGCTGAGGTCATGGGGGAATGAGCAACGCGACCGCAGGGTTGTGGGGCACGACGAGGGTTGACAGGCGAGGAGCGCAGTGGCAGGGGCAACAGGGACCAAGACATCGTCCGGCACGTCTTCGACGACCGGACGCAGGCTGGTGATTGTCGAGTCGCCGAAGAAGGCGCGGATGATCGCCGGCTTCCTGGGGCCCGGCTACGTGGTGGAGTCGAGCTTCGGACACATCCGGGACCTGCCGAAGGGCGCCGAC
>NZ_DASRXP010000644.1:0-12497 GCF_035687465.1 Kribbella sp. | reverse complement strand
CGGTCTGCCGGAGTGGCTCAACTTCCCCGGGACGCGCGATACGTACCTCAGCGGTCTGCCGCAGGAACTGCGGGACCTGCACCCACGTGAGTCGTGGCATCTCGATTGGGAGCGGCTGTCGCGCCCCGGCAACCTCGACGTCCACTTCCAGCTCTTCTGCGACTATCGCAACCACATCGCCCGGTTCGGGGACATCGTTGCCTACCACAAGGAACACCAGCCGCCGTGCCTGGTGCTCTGGGGCCGGCATGACACCTTCTTCGACATCGCCGAGGTGATGGCGTATCACCAGGACCTGGACGCCGTCGATTTCCACGTCTACAACGGCGGACACATGCTGTTGGAGACCCATGCCGCGGAAGTCACCGAGCTGCTCGTCACCTTCGTCGGCGACGTGCTCGATCGCACCACGATGCGCTTGTGAGCACCACCGCACCTTGGAACGATGACCACTTCATCGCCGGCGACCTCGCTCTCGACTTCGCCAACACGGTCTACCGCCGTACGCCGGACCTCGGCCGCGACCTCCTCGACAGCACCGACGCACTGGCGGGCTGGCTCGACCACGCCGGCCTGCTGTCGTCCGTCGATCTCGACGACTCCACCTTGGACGAGGCGCGTGAACTACGCGGACTCCTGTGGAGGATCCTCGACGAACAGAAGGACGGTCGGGCCTTGCCCACCGAGGCCCTGGCCGGACTCTTCGGGGTGGCGCGACACCATCTCGACGGAGGCGTGGCAGTGGCCGCCGACGGATCCGCTACTCCGCTCACCGCGAAGGGCGCGTGCTCAGCCCTTGCCATCCAAGGAATCAGACTCGCACTGAGCCCGCACGCCCGGCCGGTACGAACGTGCGACCGTTGCGGCTGGTTCTTCCTCGACACCTCCCGCGGCCGGCGCCGCCGCTGGTGCAGCATGCAAACCTGCGGCAACCAGGCCAAGGCCGCGCGCTACCGCTCCACCCACCCCTAACGCCGTACGCGGTCGGCTGCGGCGAGTTTGGCGGCGGACTTGAGGGAGTCGATGACGTAGGCAGGCACGCGCAGGCCCTGCTTTCGGGCCCAGAGCAGGTCTCGTTCGAGTCGCCCGATCTGCTGGGCGTACCGGCTCAGCCCGCCCCCGCCTTCGGTCGTGATGCCAAGGTGGTGCATGACTGCACCGAACTCCGCCCACTGCCGCTTGGTGTACGCGCCGACCGGTTCGAAGGTATGGCGCCGGAGCGTCCTGACCAACCACTTCTGCCAAGGTGCCATCTCGGCCCACAGACCCTGAGCGGCGATCTTGTAGTAGGCGAAGTGGCCCGGCTCCTGGCGACGGATCGGCGCGATGATGGTCGAGGCAACGGCCCGCTCACCGAGCTCCAGCAAACCGTCGTGAAGCTTGTTGTAGGCAAGGATCGCCGACTGCTCCGTCGCCACGCCGGTGAGGTAGTACAGCATCCGGCTGACGTCTTGGACGGCGCTCCATCGCCCGAGCGAGCCGAGGAGCCGATAGCTGAACTTCACCTTGGTGAGGTCCGGGTCCGCCGGCGGCAAGCCGGCCAGCGACTGCAGGCGATCCAGCAGGAGCCCGTGATGCGTCTCCTGTGGAAGCCAGACATCGGCGTAGAAGTGCTTGTCCACGGGCGGCGGATCCGGCAGCAGGATGTTCAGTTCGAGCACGTTCCGCTCGACTTCCAACTCGACCCGCGACATGTACGTGAGGACCGGGCCGAATGTCTCGGCGAGCAGTTCCGGGCGCGCCATCGAGTAGTCGGCGCTGTCCACCGGGATCGGTGGATGTTCCTCGGCCAGCCGGTCGACATGCTCGGCCAATCGCGCCTCGACCGAGAACGGCCTCCGACGGCGCCCCCGCCCTTTACGACCTATGACGACGATTTTCCCCACCCCCCACAGGCATCACACCAGCTTCGGTCAGTCCGACCAGGGTAAGGGTTACCTTCCCTGAACCCGACTCTAGGGCCGGTGGAGGCAGGGTAGCCGCGCAAAGCGGCGTACGCCAGGAACCCGCTCAATGCTGCCCGCGGTCATAGGATGCGGCTGTGGCCGCAGGGATTGGACCGACCGAAGAGCCGGCTGACGCAGGGCGTCCGCCATCGTCGACCTACGCGCGGTGGACGGGGTCCAAACGAGGCGAGGCCCGTCGTCGGGACCTGCTGGAGAAGGTGACGGCCGATGTGGCCGTCAACGGGCTCGTCGGCTTCTCGCTACGCCGCGCGGCAACGGCAGCCGGCACGACTCACAAGGTGCTGCTCTACTACTTCGACGGGCCGGATGACCTGCTGGCACAGGCTGTTCACCAGCTGCGAGAACGGCGCGCGGAGGGACTGAGGGCTCTCGCGAAAATGCCGGCCAGCTTGTCGCTGGCCGACCGGTTGCGAATGACCTGGCCGAAGCTGGTCAAGGCCGAGGCGAACCTCTGGGTGATCACCCAGGCCATGGGCCTGGTGCTCTACGACCCGGAGCGCTATGGACATCTGGGTCGCGACTCCGGCCATCAGTACCACGCGGCACTCCTGCAGATGTGCCCACCCGCTTGGTCGGAGGAACGCAAGGAGGAGGTCGCCGAGCTCATGCTCGCGGTGTTCCGCGGACTCCTCCTGGACGCGCGGGCCCGGCAGACGCCCCTGGACAACGCACCGGCCTTCCGCGCCCTGCTGCGCGCCATCGAGGCCGAGGAGGCTCGGACCCTGGACCTGAAGTGAACCTCGTGGTTCACTTGGTGGCGCGGGCCGGCACCTAGCCCGAGGGGGATCACCCATGACCACCAACACCATCGACTTGTCAGCGGGGACCATCGACTACGAGGACAGCGGCGGCGACGGCCCAGTGGTCGTGCTGCTGCACGGACTGCTGATGGACCACACCCTGTGGTCCGACGTGGTCCAGAACTTCGGCGGCGCCTATCGCTGCATCGTGCCCACGCTGCCGTTGGGTGCTCACCGCCATCCGGTCACCGACACCGCCGATCTGTCGCTGGGTGGTCTAGCCGGTCTCGTCGCCGAATTTCTCGATCGACTGAGCCTTCAGGACGTGACCCTGGTGGGCAACGACACCGGCGGAGCTCTGGTCCAGATGGTCATCCTGAAAGGGAATCCGCGCGTCTCGCGGATCGTCCTGGCCTCCTGCGAAGCCTTCGACAACTTCCCGCCCGGCGCCACCGGCAAGACGCTGTTCCTGACGGGCAAACTGCCTCCGGCCTTGTTCGGCGCCTTCATGCAGCAACTCCGGCTCAAGCCCCTTCGCCGAATGCCGATTTCGTTCGGCTGGCTCACCAAACGCGGAGACCGCACCGTCGCCAAGTGGCTCGAGCCGGTGCTGACCCAACCCGAGATCCGTCGCGACGCGGTACGGCTGTTGCGAGCTCTTGCGCCGGGACGTTCGCTGCTGATCGAGGCCTCGGAGGGCATCACGGCCTTTCCCGGGCCGGGGCTCGTCGTGTGGGCCCAGGGCGACCGCGTGATGCCACCGAAGCACGGAGCCAGGCTGGCCGAACTACTACCGCAGGGACGACTGGTCGAAGTACCGGACAGCTACACCCTCATCCCCCTCGACCAGCCCGCGCAGCTCGCGGCGGCGATCGACGAGTTCGTCAGTACGGCGTCGACCCGGCCATGATCTAGGGTTGAAAGTGACATCACTTTCACCTGCGCTGGAGGCGAGCCCGTGACCACCTCGAAGTCGGACCGGACTGTCGAGGAGTTCAAGGCGGCGGCACGCCGGGTCTTCGCCAGACAGGGCTACGCGACCACGAAGATCGTCGACATCACCTCGGAGGCCGGCCGCGCGACCGGCGGGATCTACCGCTACTTCCCCTCCAAGGCCGCCGTGCTCAAGGCACTCGCCGACGAGTTCCTCCAGGCACGGCACGACCGCGTCGCCCGCGCGTCCGGCCACAGCCACACCATGACGACCGAGAAGGACGTCCGCGAGCATGTTCAGGCCTACTGGCGGTCCTATCGCGAGTACCTGCCCGAGATGGTCGCGATCTACGACGCCGCCGTGTCCGACCCGGAGTTCGCCGAGATCCGGCTGCGGATCCGGGCTGGAGATGTCGCCCTCTGGCGCGCCCATATCAAGGAGCTACGGGCCCACCTCGGCAAGCCGGTCTCCGAATCCACCGCCTTGGCCCAGCAGGTGGTGAGCCTGCTGGAGAACCACTGCTACACCACCTTGCAGTTGGGCGAAGGCAGCTCCAACGGGAACCTGAGCACACTCACCAACTTCATTTACGGCGGGATCACCAACTGACCGCCTAGCGCGTGTAGTCGATCCACGTCCCTGATGCCGGCTGCTGGCCGATTCCGGGCCGGCTGTAGTCGCAAACCCCGCCCGGGAAGGTCTGACGAAGCTTCGCCTTGTCCGCTGCCGAGAACGCCACTCCGTAGCGGTTGAGGTCCAGAGGCTTGAGGGCACACTTGAGCTTGGACATCCCCACGTCCTGGTTGGCCGCCGTCCCGTTGGCCTTCAGCAACCGGTCGCGAGTGACGAACGACATCTCCGCTGTATGGATGTCGACGCCGAAGCCACCCCGGTCGGCGTACGTGCGCTGGTCGATGATCGGTGTCGAACGGAGCCCCAGTCCCCCGCTGGCCCAGAGATTGTCGCGGTAGGCGATGCTCAGCGCCAACGGGTCGGCCACGACCCGCTGGTCGACCAGCGTGCCCACCTCGTTCACGCCCCCGACCTTCGCGTTGAGGTCAGCGAACTGAGCAGCCGAGATCACCCCGGACCGCAGCGCCTGGAGTCCGTACTGGACACCGACGTTGTCACGAGTACTACGGACCAGCCCGGTCCGCGGGTCGCGTCCCAGCTGATTGACCCATTGCTCGGCGGCCATGCACTTGATGCCGGTGGGGTTCGTGACCGGATCCCACAGCGCCGAAGGAGGTATCGGCGCGCCCGGCGCCCGGTTGCAGCTGCCGGTCGGAGTCATCTTGGGGAGGAACCCGGCCTGCCAGGAGATACAAGGACTGCTGCTGACGTAGCCGCTGATCGCGGTCTTCTGCGCCTCGGTGAGCGAACTCGTCGCGAAGTACCTGTTCAGCGCACTGCAGTCGGCCGCGGAGGTGAACGGCGTGAGCATGTCCGGATAGGACACCCCGGGAATGAGGCCGTCGAGGATCCCCGGGTAACCGTCGGCGATGTCGTGCTGACTGATGCTGCCGCCGGAGCCGCCCCAGCCGATCGTGTACCGCAACGGCCCGTAGGTCTCGATGAAGTGTTCCTTGACCATCATCGCGGCCTCACCCGAGATGACGATGCTGCAGTTCGTCTCCGGAACGTTCAGAGTGGACGACGCGACCGCATACCCCTGGGACAGGAACAAGTCGTTGACGACGTTGCCCGTCTGGTTGCCCTGGTGGTAGCCGGCGTTGCACCCGCCGCCGAAGGTGTAAACGAGCTTGCGGTTCCAGTTCTGCTACGTCCGCAACGGGCCTCGCACAACGGCTGGGTCGCCGGCGCGAGCCCGAACGCCGTTGTCTCACAGTAGAAGGGGACCTGCTGTCGCCCGGAGAACACCGGGCCGGACGGCGGGTAGGAGGTCACCCGCAACGACGCATCCCCCGCGGTCACCTCGTTGCGCCCGGTCCGCAGGCCACTGACCAGGCCGAGCAAGGTCCGGTCCGGCTGGACGGCGAAGCTCGAGGTGACATCGCGCCCGTTGAGCCGGACCGTCGCGGACCGGCTGACCCTGACCAGGACGTCGCCGCCGCTGACGAACTCCGGTCTGGTGTTCGAGACCACAGTGATGGACACCGGGTCGTGGCGCACCGTCACCGCCGCCGAAGCGGGCGACGCCACGGCCACCAGCAAAGTCGCCACCATCGCGAACCGAAGTGAATTTGACCTCATTTTCACGTACCTTAGGCAGTGCCGTCCGAGCGCACAATCCTCTCCAGATGGAGATACCGTCCCTCCAACCGATATGCGAGGGTCACCAGGTGAGTACCGAGCGTGCCGCCAACCAAGTGGCCGAGCGGCTCAGCGCGCTCGACGAGCTGCTGCGTGAGCGCGACGGCCTGCTCACGGTGATGGACCGCGTGGTGGCGTTGCAGGGCACCGCACGCCTGATCCGCGTCGAGGTCGGGGCCGACTCGGGCTTCGTGGCCGATCTGGAGGCACCGGACCAGGCCGTAGTGCGCTGGATGTCCGGAACCCGGACCGACCAGCTGCAGAACCTCGTCGTCCCGGTCGGTCAGGGCATCGGTGGCCGGGTCCTCGCGCAGGGCAGGGCCGTTCGGGTCAGTGACTACATCGGCTCGCCGGCGATCACCCACCACTTCGACGCCCAGGTCCGTCACGAGGGCATCGGCGCGATGCTGGCCGTCCCGGTCGTCGGCCGGAGCGGCCGGACCATCGCCATCGCCTACGCCGCCATGCGCAACGCGACCTCGTTCGGCGACTTCGCCGTCGGCAAGATGCACGACGTCGCCGAGCAGGCCTCGACCGCCCTCCGGATCGCCGACGCGGCCGAGGCGTGCAAGGCCGACGCGGTCGCCGCCGAACGGCAGCGGGTGCAGAGCGCCCTGCACGACTCGGTCGGCGCGTTGCTGTTCCTGATCGGCGTACAGGTCCGTGATCTCCATCAGTCCGTTCAGGACAACCCCACTCTGGTGGACCGGCTGCGCAGGCTGGAGTCCGACGTCTCCGCCGCCTCGGCCGCGCTGCGGGAGTCTCTGCTCGTGATGACCGACACCACCCCGGAGCGTGCTCTCCCGGTCGAGATCGCCGAGTATGCCCGCTCGTTCGAGGCGCGCACCGGCGTACCGGCCCGGTTCGTTCAGCTGGCCACCGTTGCACCATTGGACGCCGAACGCACCGCACTGCTGGTCGCCGTGGTCCGCGAAGGCCTGCTGAACGTGGAGAAGCACGGCAATCCGCAGTCGGTGATCGTCAGTCTGGGGCCCTCCGACGACGGTGGAGTTCATCTGGTCGTCGCCGACGACAGCAGCACTGAGGTGACGGGCAGTCCGAGCAGCGGCCTCGGCGTACGGACGCTGGCTGAGCGCGCCGTACGGCTGGGCGGGCACGTGAGTCTCGTCCGTGACGAGGACGGCGGCTGCACCCTGCGCTGCTGGCTGCCAGGATGATTTCCTCCGTCTTCGTGGTGGACGATCATCCGGTCGTCCGCGACGGGGTGACCCTGCTGTTGCGGTCGGATCCGGCGTTGACCATCATCGGATCCGCCGAGTCCGGGCGGGCCGCGATCGAGCGCATCACCCAACTGCGTCCAGACCTTGTGCTGCTGGATCTTCGGCTGCCCGACATGCTGGCGCCCGAGGTCATCGGTGAACTGCGCAAGGTCCACCCTGCCTGCAAGATCGTGGTGTTCACTGCCCACGCCGACCATCACGGCATCACCGCCTCGCTCGATGCCGGGGCCGACGCGGCCTTGGTCAAGGACGTCGCCGGGACAGACCTGACAGCGGCCTTGCGGCAGGTACTACGGGGCGAGCACGTGGTCGACCCGAGGATCGTGCCGCACCACACCAAGCGCTCAGATGCCTTGGCACGCAGCGGATTGACCCGCCGCGAGTACGAGGTCATCCGGTACGCCGCGCAAGGGCGGACGAACCCGGAGATCGCCGAATCCACCGGCCTGACCCGCAACACCGTCAAGACCTATCTCCAGTCCGCCCTGCACAAACTGGGCGCACGCAACCGGGTCGAGGCGATCGTCAAGGCAAGTGAGGCCGGGTTGTTATAGGCAACCTCTCCACATGGGGGTGTGGGGCCGGCAGGGATTCTTCGCAGACTGTCCGCCACGGCCAAGGGGCCGGAGAAGCGGAGGCCTGTCAGTGCTCACCATCCGGAAGCTGCGGGTGCGCTACGGCCGCTCGATGACCGCGCTGCACGGCGTGGATCTCGACGTCGCCGACGACGGTGTACTCGCAATCCTCGGCGCCAACGGTGCCGGGAAATCCACCCTGCTGCGTGCCATCTCGGGCACGCTCGGACTGCACCGCGGCCTGGTGACCGACGGTACCGTCCACTACAGCGGGACCCGACTCGACCGCCTTGACCCCGCGGACGTCGTCCGTCATGGCGTCGTCGGCGTGCCGGAGGGTCGGCAGATCTTCGCCCGGATGACCGTGGCCGAAAACCTTCGCGCCGGTGGGATCTCCGTCCGGTCGGCCGCCGACCGGACAGCCGCCCAGGACCGCGTGAATGCCTTGTTCCCCTTGCTCGCCGAGCGTGCGAGCCAGAAGGCCGGTCTACTGTCCGGTGGAGAGCAGCAGATGCTCGCCATCGGCCGCGCGCTGATGGCCGGGCCGAAACTGCTGCTACTGGACGAGCCTTCGTTGGGACTCGCGCCCAAGCTGGTGGAGCGGATCGGCGAGACGATCCGGGAGATCCACGCGCAGGGCACCGCCGTAGTACTGGTCGAGCAGAACGCCGCGATGGCGCTGGAGGTGGCTGACCAGGCGGTCGTGCTCAACGTCGGATCGGTCGCGATGTCCGGCCCGGCAGCCGAGGTCGCGGACAGCGTGCACCAGCACTACCTCGGAGCTCCGGCGCAGGAACGTCGATCGCTCGCCAGGTGGTCTTGATGAGCGAGTTGGTCCTCGAGAACGTCACCCTGCGATTCGGCGGACTGCTCGCGCTCGACAACGTGTCCTTCAGCGTCGCGCCAGGTTCGCTGCATGCTCTGATCGGGCCGAACGGTGCCGGGAAGTCCAGCTGTTTCAATGTCATCAGCGGTCTCTACCGGCCGACGTCCGGCGCGGTCAGGCTGGGCGACAAGAACCTGCTGCAGCTCCGGCCGCACCAGGTCGCGCGGCTCGGGATCGGACGGGCGTTCCAGAACACCGCGCTGTCCCAGCATTCCACCGTCCTCGACAACGTCCTGCTCGGCCGGCATGCACTCACCAAGGGTGGCTTCATCGCCTGCGGGCTGCGCTTGACCCGCCGGGAAGAACAACGCCACGCTACCCGGGCCAAGGAGATCTGCGACTTCCTCGGCATCACCGCAATGGTCGACCAGCCGCTCGGCGCCTTGCCGTACGGAGTCGCCAAGAGGGTCGACATCGCCAGAGCCCTCGCTGTCGAGCCGTCACTGCTCTTGCTCGACGAGCCGGCGGCCGGGATGAACACCGAGGAGACCGCCGACCTGGCCGGAACGATCGGCCAGATCCGGACCGACCTCGGCATCGCCATCCTGCTGGTCGAACACGACATGGACCTGGTGATGGGCATCGCCGACCAGGTCACGGTGCTGGACTTCGGCCGGGTGATCGCCGACGGCACCCCGACCGAAGTCCAGACGAACGCAGACGTGATCAAGGCCTACCTCGGAGTTAGCGCATGACGACCTTTCTGCAACTGATGCTCAACGGGCTGGGTAAGGGTGCCGTGTTCGCCCTGCTGGCTCTGGGGTTCGTGGTGATCTTCAAGGCGACCGAGGTGGTCAACTTCGCTCACGGCTCCATCGTTCTCTTCGGCGGCTACATCGTCCTGGTCACCAAGGACACCATCGGCTGGGCCGGCGGAGCATTCCTCGGGATCCTCACGGCCGGAGTACTGGCGCTGGCGGTGGAAAGGTTGCTGCTGGCACGATCCCGGCACGCCGATCCCTTCAGTCTCGCGCTGTTGACCATCGGGATCGACGTGATCATCACCGAAGAGATCGTCCGGCGGCTGGGAGTCACGGTGCCGTTCATCGGTGATGCCTGGGACGCGAAGCCGATCCAACTCGGCGGAGTCACCTTGTTCCGCACGCATCTGGTGGCACTGCTGGTCGCGACTGTTTTGATCACTGCCTTCTTCTTCGCCCTGCGCTACACCAACTGGGGTATCGCCATGCGGGCGCAGGCCGAGAACCGCGAAGCGGCAGCGCTGGTAGGGATCCGCAGCTCGCGGGTCACCGCGACTGTGTGGTTGATGGCGGGACTGCTGGCCGGGATCGCGGTGTTGTTCATCGCCACGCAGGACTTCTCCGGCGCGGGGTTGTCCCGGGGTACGCACTCCATCGCGCTGGCCGCCTTCCCGGCCGCGATCATCGGTGGGCTCGACTCCACCGTGGGCGCGATCGTCGGTGGGATCACCGTCGGCCTGGTGGACGCCCTGTCCACGCACTACATCTCGTTCGCCTTCGCCAAGAGCGCGATCTTCCTCGTGATGCTGGTGGTCCTGATCGCACGGCCTGCTGGGTTGTTCGGCACCAGGGAGACCACCCGTGTCTAGAAGACTCTCGTGGCTTCCGTGGCTGGTGATCGTCCTCGTCGCGCTCGCACTGCCGCTCTATCTCGACGCACAATGGCTCAAGGCCGGGCAGTACATGATGATCGGCGCGGTCGGCGCGATCGGGTTGACGCTGCTCTCCGGCCAGGCAGGGCAGTTGTCCCTCGCGCACGGATTCTTCCTGCTGGTGGGCGCGACGTCGTACACGGTGCTGTCCGGAGACGAAGAAGGCCTGGTCGGGCTGGGGCTCGATCCGCTGTTGTCGCTGGTCGGCGCGGTCGCGATCAGCGCGCTGGCCGGGATGGCCTTCGCGCCGGTGGCGGGCCGGGTCCGCGGGATCTATCTGGGCGTGGCCTCGCTCTCGCTGGTGTTCCTGGGCCTGTACCTGGGGCAGGAGGCCGAGACGCTCACCGGCGGTACCTCCACCGGGCGGGCTCCGGCGACGTTCGAACTGTTCGGCTTCCCCTTCTCCAACGAGGGTGAGCTGGTGATCGCGGGTGTCCCGATCCGCGGTACCGAGCGGCTCTGGTACCTGTTCCTCGCGCTGCTGGCACTCTCGTACTGGCTGGCTCGTGGCGCGGTCCGGTCCAGGGTCGGTCGCTCGTGGCGCGCGGTCCGCGACAACGAGGCCGCGGCCGCCGCCATGGGTGTCGACGTACGGCGGACCAAGGCGAGCGTGTTCGCCGTCTCCTCGGGGTATGCGGGGCTGGCCGGCGTGATGATCGTGCTCTGGTTCGACATTCTCAAGCCGGACGAGAGCGAGTACGGCACCTACGGCATCAACACCTCGATCGCCTTCCTGGCGATGGTCATCATCGGTGGCCTCGGGTCCGTCACCGGCGCGGTGATCGGCGCGCTGGTCGTCTTCGGCCTCCCCCAGGTCCTGACCCTGTACTCCACCAACCTCGGCTGGTTCACCGGCTCGGTCACGCCGGTACTGGTCAGCTCATTCGTGTACGGCGCCGCAATCGTGCTCGTCGTCCTTTTCGAACCCGGCGGTCTGGCCGCGATCGGCCGCAGAATCAGGGAGTTGAGATCATGAAAGGTCCGCTGGCCCGAGCTTTGGCCATGGCACTGGTGATGCCGTTGGCAATCACCGCATGCAGTACGAAGGGCGGCGCCGAGGCGAACACCAGCTCGGCCGACGGTCTCCAGACCGGCGTCGGCGTGACCGACAAGCAGATCACTCTCGGGGTGATGGCGGACCAGTCCGGCCCGTTCAAGAGCCTCTCCACCGCGATCACGTACGGGAACGAGTTGTGGGCCAAGGACCTCAACGCGGCCGGCGGAGTGTGCGGGCGGCAGGTGAAACTGGAGATCGTCGACCACGGCTACAAGGCGGACACGGCCAAGACGCTCTACCCGCAACTCGAGCCGAAGGTGCTCGGTTTCGTGCAGCTGACCGGCTCGCCGATCATGGCCGCGCTGGGCAAGAACATCCAGGCGGACAAGGTGACCACCACCCCCGCCTCGTGGTCGTCGGAGCTGCTCAACAACCCGTACGTGATGATCGTCGGCACCACCTACGACGTCGAGATGATCGACGGCCTCAGCTACCTGCACGAGCAGGGCCTGCTCGCCGACGGTGACGCGGTCGGGCACATCTACGTCGACGGCGAGTACGGCGCGAACGGCCTGCGCGGTTCGAAGTACTACGCGGAGCAGCACAAGCTGAAGTTGACCGACGTCAAGATCACCTCCACCGACACGGACCTGACCAACGTGGTCACCGGCCTCAAGGGCAAGGGGGTGAAAGCGATCCTGCTGACCACCACCCCGAAGCAGACCGGTTCGGCGGCAGCCGCCAACAAGGCGCTCGGGCTGAACGTGCCGGTCCTGGTCAACAACCCCGGCTTCGATCCCGTCCTGCACAAGAGCCCGGCCGCGAACGCGCTGAACAAGCTCTACGTCGTGGCGAGCACCGTGCCGTACTCCGCGGGGATCCCCAAGGCGCGCGAGATCGCCCAGAAGTACCAGGCCGCCGGCTACAAGGAAGCACCCAACGCTGGCGTTCCGTACGGCTATGCGGTCGGCGAAGTTTGGGGAACGGTGTTGCGGAAGGCCTGTGACAACAAGGATCTGACCCGCGACGGCATCCACAAGGCGATGCAGGAGACCACCTCCGCCGACACCGGTGACCTGGTCGCCGCACTGGACTTCACCAAGGCCGGCGCTCCCCCGACCCGCCAGGTGTACGTGGCCCAGCCGGACGCGTCCGCCGCAGGCGGCACGAAGTACGTGCAACCGCTCTTCGAAGCCGACCAGGCCAAGACCTACAAAGCGCCGCACGAACAATAAGGCCCCGTACTCCGG
>NZ_DASRXP010000643.1:0-12260 GCF_035687465.1 Kribbella sp. | reverse complement strand
ACCATGCCGCCGGCTGATGGGTTGAAGGCTCGGTGGGGGCCTGGTTCGCCGCATTTCGCGCAGTCGCCGAACGAAGGGGCGTAGCCCGAGATCGCCAGGGAGCGGAGCAGGAACGAGTCGAGGATCAGGCGGGGTTCGCGTTCGCCGGTGGACAGGACGCGGAGGGCGCCGGCGAGCAGCAGGTGTTGCTGGGTGGCGGGTTCCTTCTCCTCGACGACGAGCCGGTCGGCGGTCTCGAGGAGCACGGTCCCGGTCGTGTAGCGGGCGTAGTCGCCGACGATGCCCTCGCCGTACGCCGAGATCGAGACGGCCTGGGTGACCACGTCGAGGCTCCGGCCGGTCGCGAGTTGCAGGTCGACGTGGCTGAAGGGTTCCAGCCTGGCGCCGAAGCGCGACGAGGTCCGGCGGACGCCCTTCGCGACGGCGCGGATCTTGCCGTGGGTGCGCGTCAGGAGCGTGGCGATCCGATCGGCTTCGCCCAGTTTCTGGGTCCGGAGCACGATCGCCTCGTCACGGTAGAGCGGCACCCGCCCAGTCTCTCAGTTCCCGGCGGCGTTCTGGGCACCGACAGCGTTCGCGGCGAGATAGTCCGCCAGCCCGATCGGAGGCCGGCCGGTGATGTCCTGGACGGTCGTGCTCACGCCACTGAGCTCCCCGCTCGCGATCGCCGCGTACGACGTGACCCAGCCAGCCACCTCCCACGCGGGAGCGCCGTACCCTTCACGCGACCGGTAAGCCTCATCCAATGTCTCCGCCTCGTACCGGATCGGCCGACCCCCGTCCGCACTCAGCAACGAGGCCGCCTCGGCGAGAGTGAACGACTCCGGGCCGGTCAGGTCGTACGTCGCGCCGCTGTGCCCGGCGGGCTCCACCAGAACCCGCGCAGCAACCGCCGCCACGTCATCCCGCGCCACCGCCGCGACCCGTCCGTCGCCGGCCGGCCCGCGGATCACGCCATCCTCCCCCACGAGCCCCGGAATGAAGTCCAGATACAGGTTGTCCCGCAGGAACGTGAAGTCGACACCGGTCCCCCGCACATGCTCCTCGGTCTGCCAGTGGTCCCGCCCGAAGGTGAAGGTCGCACACCGCGCCGCGCCGACGAACGACGTGTAGACGATCCGCCGTACGCCGGCCGCCACCGCGGCATCAACCGTTGCCTCATGCAACGAACCGCGGTCCGCCGATTCCGTGGCGCTGAGCAACAACAGGGTGTCCACCCCGTCCAGCGCGTTCAGCAGCGCGGCCTTCTCCCCGTACGACGCCTGGGCCACCTCCGCGCCCGGTAGTTCCGGAGCACGGGCCGGGTCCCGCACCACCAGCCGCTGCGGTACGCCGGAATCGGCCAGCAGGCGGGCGATCCGCGAGCCCAGCCCACCGGTGGACCCGGTGACCCCGATCATCGATCGACCTTGTCCATCGTGGCCTGGTTGTACCGGTCACCGGCGACTGCCTCCGGCGGGAACACCTTCTCCAACTCGGCAAGGTCGGCGGCGGTCAGCTGCACGTCCACGGCGCCGAGGTTCTCCGCCAGATAGGTGCGCCGCTTGGTGCCCGGGATCGGCGCGACATCGTGGCCCTGGGCAAGCAACCAGGCGAGCGCGAGCTGTCCCGCGGTGATCCCCTTGGCGGCCGCCATCTCCTTGACCTTCTCGACCAGGTCCAGGTTCCGCTGGAAGTTCTCCCCGCTGAACCGCGGCATCGTCCGCCGCATGTCGTCCGGCTCGAAGTCGTCCGGCGTCCGCAGTTGGCCGGTCAGGAACCCCCGGCCGAGCGGGCTGAACGGCACGAAGCCGATCCCGAGTTCGCGCAGTGTCGGCAGCACACCGGTCTCGGGATCACGGGTCCACAGCGAATACTCACTCTGTACCGCGGAGATCGGGTGCACCGCGTGCGCAGTACGGACTGTGCCGCCCGCTACCTCGGACAGCCCGAGGTAGCGGACCTTGCCGGCCTCGACCGCGGCGGCCATCGCCCCGACCGTCTCCTCGATCGGGACGTTGGGGTCGCGCCGGTGCAAATACCAGAGGTCGATGTGGTCGACGCCGAGCCGCCGCAGCGAGGCGTCGAGCGCGCTCTTGGCGTACTCCGGGCTCCCGTCCACGACATCCGGAACGAGCACGTCGGGCCGGCTCCGCTTGAAACCGAACTTCGTCGCCAGCACCACTTCGTCGCGGCGCCCGGCCAGGGCCCGCCCGACGAGTTCCTCGTTGATGCCATCGCCGTACACGTCGGCGGTGTCGATGAAGGTGCAACCGGCATCGATCGCGGCGTGGATGGTGGCGATCGACTCGTCGTCGTCACCACGGACCCCGTACGACTGGGACATCCCCATGCAGCCGAGGCCGAGACTGGAAACTGTCAGTTCTCCGAGTTGGGATTCACGCATACTTCGAACTTACCCCCGGGTTCACGGCGACCGGCCTCGGGGCCGCAGTGGACCCGCTCTCACCGAACGCGACAGTCCGGTTACCGTGCGCCCCGTTGCAGGCAACAACTATGCATCGTTGTCAACCAGCCCCGTCCGCTGCCCCCACGCGTTCCGTATGTTCGAGCGAGGTCACCGACAGCGGGTGGCTACGGCGGCTGGGGGTGGCCACTGATGTTCCTGCGGCAGGCTCTGCGATACCGGTGGTCCCAGGCCCTGGTGCTGGCGGGTGTCAGTCTTCTGATCGGTACGTGCGCGGCGTTCGCGCCCTGGTTCGCGCGGGCCGTCGAACAGACCGTCGCCACCGAGACGCTGGCCCGCGACTGGATGGCGGTGTCCTGGCAGTTGGAGGCGGCCCCGCCGCCGGCCATCGACGGACCCTCGGAAGCGATCCCGCCGGAGGAACTGGAGCAGTTCATCCCCGCCGATCTGAAGCCGTTGTTCACGCCGTCGGCGTACGGCATCATCGCCAGTCTGAACTGGGGCCCCGGCCGCGAGAAGCCGTCGATCGGCGGCAAGCTGGTCTGGCGGGACGGCTACTGCGCCCAACTCGTACTGACCGCCGGGAGGTGCCCCCGCGACCTCGGTGAAGTCGTCGCCTCGACAGCGGACGTGAAGAACTACGGCACCGGGATCGGGCAGACGATCAGAGCCGAGGCCAGTGACTACGCCGGCGGCGGAACGCTGCGCGTGGTCGGGATCTACCAGTCGGACGACCAATCCACCTTCTGGTTCGGCCGCGGACCGACCGGCCACTCCATCCCCGCTACCGAGACCCGTGGGGGGCAGTCCGACTTCCTCCTCACCGAGCGCCGGACCTTCACCGAAGGCACCTGGGGCAGCCACTCGACCCTGGACGCCCGTCCCCAGCCGGGCAAGGCGCGGATCGACGATCTGGACCGGATCCGCCAGGCGACAGAAGATCTCGAGGGGCAGGTCCTCCTGTCCGAGGCGCAGGCCGGCAACAACTCGGGAATCGTCGGAGTGATCGACAGAATCGAGTCCGAGCGCAACCAGGCCACCACGATCATCCCGCTGGTGATGGTGCAGGTGGCGCTGTTCGGTGTCGTCGTACTGGCACTGGCGCTGGCCGCGGTGGTCGACCAGCGACGCCCGGAGCTGGCGGTCTCGCGACTGCGCGGATCAGGCGCCGGCAGGATCGGCCGGGCGCTTGCTGTCGAGCTGAGCGTCCCGGTCCTGCTCGGTATGTTGGCGGGGGTCGCCGCTGGGTTCGCCCTGCTCCTGGTGGTCCGGTCCACCTGGCTGGACGGCGGGTCGCCGATCGAGCTGCCGTGGACCGTTCCGGCCTCGGTCGCGCTGGCCGCACTGGTCGGGCTCGCGGTCGTCGCGCTCTCGATCCGCAGTGTCATCCGGCAGCCGATCTCCACCCTGCTCCGGCGGGTGGTGCCCCGTCGACGCGGGCGGGCGATCGGCATGATCGATCTCACCGTCATCGTCCTCGCCTCGGCCGGACTGGTGGCTGCACTGACCGGCGGTGGACGAGGTCCGCTGCCGGTCCTGACCCCGACCTTGCTCGCTCTGGCCGTCGGCCTGGCGTTCGCCCATCTGCTCCTGCCGGCGGCAGGGCTGGTGAGCCGCCAGGCGTTGCGCGCCGGGCGCCTCGGTCTCGCGCTCGGCGCCCTGCAGGTGTCGAGGCGCCCAGCAGTGACGCGTCTCGTCGCGGTTGTCGCGGTGGCGACTGCGCTGGTTTCGTTCGCCGGCCAGGCCTCTTCGGTTGCCGATCGCAACCGGGACACCCGAGCCGGGTACGAAGTCGGCGCCGAGGCCGTGCTGGCGATGGACACCTACAACCTCGGCACCTTCACAGCGGCGGTCAACAAGGTGGATCCGGAACGGAAGTGGCTGACCCCGGTCGTCCTCTCCTACCCACCGTCGACCGAGAGTCTGCGAGCCCTGCTGATCGAGCCCGACAGCTACCAGCGGATCGCCTTCCGGGGCGACCAGCTCACCAACGCCGAGGGATTCCGCAATCTGAGCGCACCCGCCGGCCCGGCTCCGATCGAACTGCGCGGCGACCGGTTGACGGTGACCGCGAGCGTGGGCGCGATGATGCCATTCATAGCGCCCACCCTTGACGGCGAGATCGCTCCGCCCGAGGCGCAGGCCAAATCGGTCATCCTGCAGGCGACCGTGGTCAACGCGCGCATGAGCGCGCGGTACCTGGTGCGCTTCCCACCCATGCCGCTGGTCCCGGGCAAGTCGGTCCAGCTGAGCACGCCGATGGACTGCACGCCGTCCTGCCGCCTGATCCGGCTCGGGGTGGCCCGTGACGTGGGTGATTCCGTCGGCATCACCGGTGACGTTGCGATCAGCAAGCTGTCGACCGAAACCCAGCCGTCGATCCCGCTGGGCCGGGCGCAGGACTGGTCGAGCGGCCCTCAGGCAGGCGGTGACAACCAGGGCAGCATCGCGGCCGAGAACCAGCCGCCGAACGGCCTGACTCTCAAGGTGACCAGCACGGGCAGCGACCAGAACCTCCAGTACGCCACCATCCCCACGCCGGTTCCCGCGCTGGTGAGCGCGGACGTCCCCTTCAGCGAGGCCCAGACCGTACCCGGTCTCGACGGGCTCTCGATCCCGGTCCGCAAGCTCGACGGCCTGCAGACCCCGGTCCCCCGCCACTCCGAGCGAGTCGCGGTGATGGATCTGGAGACCGTACGCCGACTCGGCGGCAGCGTGGACGACACCTCGACCGACTTCGAGCTCTGGCTGAACGCGGACGGGCTGGCGAACGTCGACAAGATCACCAAGGAACTCACCGCTGCCGGCTTCACCCCCACGCTCATCGATCGGCAGTCGGACAGGGTCGCGAGCTTCGGCCGCTCCGCGAGTGCGCTCGCGCTGCAGCTCACTCCCGTCGTCGGACTGGCCGGCTGGGCCCTGGCGATCATCGTGCTGCTGCTGATGGTGGTCACCTCCTGGCGATCCCGGGCCCAGGACTACGCGAGCCTGCGCATCACCGGCGTACCGGCGGCCACGACCGGAGGGGCGGCACGGTGGGAACAGACCGGGCCGGTCGCGCTGGCAGCGCTGCTCGGATCAGCCTGTGGCATCGTCGGCGCCCATATCGCGCTACCGATGATTCCGCTCTTCGCGGAGACCACCGAACCGTCGGCCGTCCCGCTCGACCTGGCGACGAACTGGTCCGTCGCGGTGGTCCTCTGGTTGATCGGGACCGTGGCGCTGACGACGACCACACTGCTGCTGGGGACCGGTGTGAATCGGCGGGCGGGCTATAGCCGGATCCGGGAGGAGCTGTCATGAGTGGGCTGGCGATCAGCACCAGCGGCCTGGTCCACATCTATCGCAGCCAGGGTCATGACGTTGCTGCGCTGTCGGGGATCGGGATCACGGTTCGGCCGGGTGAGCTGGTCGGGTTGCTGGGTCCGTCTGGCGCCGGTAAGTCGACGTTGCTGCAACTGTGTGGGGGTTTGCTGGCGCCGAGCGCGGGCCGGTTGCAGATCGGTGAGCACAGCATCGCCACGATGACCGAGCCTGAGCTGGACCGGATGCGCGCCGGCGATGTCGGCATCGTGCTGCAGGGCGCCGGCCGCAACCTCATCCCCTATCTCTCGCCGATCGACAATGTCCGTTACGCACAACGCGCCGCGCCGCGCGGACGGTCGGTGCCGACACCGGAAGAGGTGCTCGAGCTGGTCGGCCTGAACGACCAAGCCCGTACTGCGCTGACGTCGCTGACGCCCGGCCAGATCCAGCTCTGCGCTGTGGCAGTGGGGATCGCCACCTTCCCCGGGCTGCTGCTCGCCGACGAACCGACCAGCCAGCTCGACCACCGGGCCCGCGACGAGGTACTGGCCGCGATCTCGACCATCAACGCGGCCACGGGTATGACGGTCCTGCTGATCACCCACGACCCCGAGGTCGCCGCGGTCCTGCCTCGCACCATCACCATCCGCGACGGCCGGATCGCCTCCGAAGGCCGCGCCGGTGAGGAGTTCGCCGTGGTCGCCAGCGACGGCTCCCTGCCACTACCGCGCCACGTTGCCGAACTGCTGCCACCCGGGACCCTGCTCCGCGTCACCACCACCGAGGACGGCGACGTCCGCCTCAGCCCGGTCGAGCAGGAAGGCCAAGCATGATCACGGTCACCAACCTCACCGTCGCGTACGACGAACTGGTCGCCGTGGCAGCCGTGTCCCTCCGGGTGCCGCCCGGGTTCGTCCTCGCCGTCAGCGGACCGTCCGGCGCCGGCAAGAGCTCGTTGCTGTGGGCCATCGCCGGTGCGGTACAGCCGAAATCCGGCACTGTCGAGGTCGACGGACTCACCATCAGCGATCGGCCCGCCGCAGCCGCTCACGGCGTCGTCCTGATCCCCCAAGGCAACGGCCTGGCCAGAGTCCTCACCGCCAAAGAGAACCTCTCGATGCCGCTCCTTGCCGAACGCAACGAACTCGACGCGATCGACCGCACGGTCGACCAAGCACTCGCCGACGTCGGACTCGAGGACAGCGGCAACCACCTGGTCGAAGAACTCTCCGGCGGCGAACAGCAACGCGTCGCCGTCGCCCGCGGCATCGCCCAGCAGGGCCGCGCGATCCTCGCCGACGAATCGACCAGCGAACTCGACAGCACCAACCGCGAACGCGTCCTCGCCCTACTACGCCGCGAAGCCGACCGCGGCGCCGCCGTCATCATCGCCACCCACGACCTCAACGTCGCAGCCGCCGCCGACGGCCACGCCACCATGGACGAAGGCCACCTAACCTGGCAACGCCACCTCTAGCTTCACAGCCCGATGTGGCATCAGAGGCCGAGCTGTAGGAGCTCGGGCGGTGGGCCTTCAGTGAGGAGGGTTTGGATCAGGTGCGGGAGGGCGCGCGGGGCGAAGTTGCCCTTGTGGGCTTGGAGTTCGGGGAGGGTCCACCAGCGGATGTCGTGGACGTGCTCGGCCTGGAGTTCGGCGGGGGTCAAGGTGCCGGCGGGGTGATGAGTGTCGACGCGGACCAGGAAGTAGTCGTTGATCACGCCGTCGAAGCCGGCTGCGTGCCCCTCGGCAACCACCTCCTGATGCCACAGGTGCAGCGGGTCGACCGGTGGTTCCAGGCCAATCTCCTCGCGCAGTTCGCGGACGAGCGCCTCCTGTACCGACTCCCCCGGCTCCACCCCGCCACCCGGCGTCGCCCACAACCCCGTGCCGTCGTCGAACTCGAACCGCACCAGCAGGATCCGGTCATCCCGATCCAGTACTACTCCCCGCGCGGCCGGCCGTAGTTTCGGAGTGATCACCTCGCGAGCCAAGCAGGTCCGGCCGGTCCGCACCACCTAATTGTGGCGTGCGGACCGGCGGACAGGGAGGTCAGCGGATTGAGCGGTTGACGGCGGAGACTACTGCTTTGAGGGAGGCGGTCATGATGTTGGCGTCCGTGCCGACACCCCAGTAGACGTCGTCGCCGACCTCGCACTCGACGTACGCGGCGGCGAGGGCGTCGCCGCCGGCCGAGAGCGCGTGCTCGTGGTAGTCGAGCACCCGGACGTCGTACTTCAGCGGCTTGATCGCGTCCACGAACGCCGACACCGGACCGTTGCCTTCGCCAACCAGCTCGTGCGGTACGCCGTTCGAGTACACCTGCACGCGAAGGGTGTCGCTCTGGCCCTCGGTCGACGTGCTGTTCACCGTCAGCAGCGACAGCTGACCGGGCGCGAGGTACTCGGCCGAGAAGATGTCCCACATCTGCTGCGGGCCGACCTCGCCGCCCTCGGAGTCGGTGTGCAGCTGGATCACCCGGCTGAACTCGATCTGCAGCCGGCGCGGCAGGTCGAGCCGGTGCTCCGACTTCATGATGTACGCGACGCCGCCCTTGCCGGACTGCGAATTGACCCGGATCACGGCCTCGTACGACCGGCCGACGTCCTTCGGGTCGATCGGCAGGTACGGCGCTTCCCAGTGGATCTCGCCGACCGGGATGCCCTCGGCCGCGGCCTGCTTGTCCAGTGCCTCCAGGCCCTTCTTGATCGCGTCCTGGTGCGAGCCGGAGAAGGCGGTGTAGACGAGATCACCGGCGTACGGCTGGCGCTCGGGGACGCGCATCTGGGTGCAGTACTCGACGGTGCGGCGGATCTCGTCGATGTCGGAGAAGTCGATCTGCGGGTCGATGCCCTGGCTGAACAGGTTCATCCCGAGCGTGACCAGGTCGACGTTGCCGGTCCGCTCGCCGTGGCCGAACAGGCACCCCTCGACGCGATCCCCGCCGGCCATCAGCGCCAGCTCGGTCGCGGCCACCGCGGTGCCGCGGTCGTTGTGCGGGTGCAGGCTGATGGTGCTGTGCTCGCGGCGGGTCAGGTTGCGCCCGAACCACTCGATCTGGTCGGCGTACACGTTCGGTGTGCTCATCTCGACCGTGGCCGGCAGGTTCAGGATGATTTCGCGGCCCTCCGCAGGCTGCCAGACGTCGCTGACCGCCTCGCACACCTCGAGCGCGAACTCCAGCTCGGTGTCGGTGAAGATCTCCGGGCTGTACTCGTAGCCGAACTCGCAGTCGCCCAGCATCTCGTCGGCGTACTTCATCACCGTCTCGGTGCCCCGTACTGCGATATTGCGGCACTCGGCCCTGTCTACGTTGAAGACGACGCGGCGGAACAGCGGCGCGGCCGCGTTGTAGAGGTGGATCGTCGCCTTCGGGGACCCCTGCAGCGACTGCACGGTCCGCTCGATCAGCTCTTCCCGCGCCTGGGTCAGCACGGAGATCGTGACGTCGGCAGGGATCGCGTCGCCCTCGATCAGGCTGCGGACGAAGTCGAAGTCGTACTGGCTGGCGCTGGGGAAACCGACCTCGATCTCCTTGTAGCCCATCTTCACCAGCAGGTCGAACATCCGCCGCTTGCGGGCCGGCGACATCGGCTCGACCAGCGCCTGGTTGCCGTCGCGGAGGTCGGTGGACAGCCAGCGCGGCGTCCGGTCGACGGACCTGGTCGGCCAGGTCCGGTCCGGCAGGTCGATCGGCGGGAACGCGCTGTAGCGGCCGATCGGCAGGGAAGAGGACTGCTGGACCGGCTTGGGCTGGTTGTTCGGTGCCATGATGCGGGTTCTCCTCGCGAGAGTTTGTACTGCGATGGTCAGAATCGACCGGCGAGGTGCCAAATGAGAAATGGCGAGACTCCGCGGCGAGGAAACCGGCCTACGTCAGGCCTCGCCGCGGCAGCGAAGGAGGAGAAGCTGGTGCCGCATGATGACTGTGAGTCTATGCACAACCCCAGCCACCCGTCGAACCGGGGGTCTCGACCAGCGAGACACGCCGCGGGCCGGGAAACTCTGGCTAGCAGGGGGTACGAACGGTTGCTGGCCATGCAGCACAAGTACGGACGGTGACGGCACTGTGAGGGTATGAGCACCCAGCAACAATCGCGTCGGCAGCACTCTCGCAACGGTCCGCTGTTGGCGGGCAGGTATTCCGCCGCGGTGGCGCAGGTGCTGGTTGCCTTGTCACCCTTCATCGTCCTGTCCACCGCCTCGCTCTTCATCACCCAGCAGGTGTCCGACGACCTGCATGCCTCGGTGTTCGGGGTCCAGCTGGCGGACGGACTGTCGAACGCGGGGTACGCCTTCGGAGCCGTCGCGGCCGCGGACCTGATCCGGCGGCTGCCGATGTGGCGCCTCTACATCCTGACCGAGGCAGCATTCGCCGTGGGATCGCTGCTCGCGGCACTCGCGCCGAACATCGGGATGTTCACCGTCGGGCGAGTGGTGCAGGGGCTCGCGACCGGGCTGTTGCTGGTGATCGCACTTCCCCCGCTGGTGACCAGGCATGGCGCGGCCCGAGTACCACTGAGCGCCGCGTTCGTCAGCCTCGGTCTGTTCGGCATGGTCACCCTCGGACCGGTCATCGGCGGTGTCGTGGCCGGCAGTGACGCCTGGCGGCTGCTGTTCCTCATCGCGGCCGTTCTGGGCGTCGCCGGCGCCCTGCTGGGTCTGCTCGCCTTCGAACGGCAGATGACCGCCCCACCACGGCTTAGCTTCGACTGGTCAGGGATCCCGCTTGCCCTGGTGGCGACCGTTCTGCCCTTCTTCGGCGTTTCCTGGTTGGTCCGCGGCGGGTTCGGCTCTCCGGTGTTCTATCTGCCGGTGGTGGTCGGGCTGGTCGCTCTCCTGGTGCTGCTGGTGCGGCAGTACCGGCAGCCGCGTCCCCTGATGCCACTCAAGTTGATCTCACACACACTTCCTGTCACCGGCATCGCGACAGCCATGGTCACCGGGGCCTCGGTCACAGCCCTCGTCGATCTGGCAGTGGTCTACATGCTGCAGGTCGAGCACAGGTCCCCGGCGATGACCGGACTGATCCTTGCGACCCAGGTCTTCGGTGTCGTCGTGGCGGCGATCCTGTTCAAGTCGGTACTACGGACGCGGTGGCTGCCGGTGCTCGCATTGGGCGGACTCGGCGTGACCGCTCTCGGCGGTGTGCTGTTGCTCGGGCTCGGATCAGGCGGGTCCCTCCCGCTCCTGCTGGTCTCCGGCCTGCTGCTGGGGTTCGGCGCCGGAGCCGGGGTGTCGCCAGGGTTGTTCATGGCCGGGCTCAGCGTGCCGTCCAACCGGCTCGGGCCGACGTTCGCGCTGGTCGAACTACTGCGCTCCGAGGCGGCGTTCCTCGTCGCCCCTGCCGTGGCGCAGTTCGTGACGCTGTACACCGATCCGGCCGTCGGAGTGCAGGTGGCCGTGCTCATCCTCGTCGTGATCTGCATGGTCTCGGGTGCGCTGATTCTCGGTCTGCTGTTGCTCGGCGGAGCGCGCCCCCACGTGCCGGACCTCGACGCGTGGATCGCCGGTGAGCACCCGGCGTACAGGTCGCCGCGGCTCGCCAATGCCATCCGCCACCCCGCTGTGCAAGAAACGCCGTCCCGCCCGTGAATTCCCGAATCGAAAGGCATCACCATGGCTGAGGTCGACAATCCGCGTCAGAACGTCACATTCGCCAGCAACGGCGGGCAGGCCCACGGCTACCTGAAGAAGCCCGCCGGCGGGTCGGGCCCCGGGCTGATCCTGATCCAGGAGTGGTGGGGGCTGGACGACCACATGGTCGAGGTCGCCGATCGGCTCGCCGCCGAAGGCTTCGTGACGCTCGCGCCGGACCTGTACGGCGGACAGGTGGTTCACGACGCCGACTCGGCCGGCCAGATGCTTGCCGACCTACCGGTCGACCAAGCGGCGAAGGATCTCTCCGGCGCGGTCGACTACCTGCTCGCCGACCCGTCGGTGACCTCGACGACGGTCGGAGCGGTCGGATTCTGCATGGGCGGCGGCTTCGTCCTGCAGCTCGCGGCACAGCAGGGCGACAAGATCGGGGCGGCAGTGCCGTTCTACGGCGTGGGGCCGGCCGTCCCCCATCAGTACCGCACTGTCACGGCGCCGATCCAGGGTCACTACGGCGAGCAGGACGCTTTCTACCCGGTCGATCGGGCCCGCGCCCAGGAGCAGCAGATCCGCGACGAGTCCAGCGGCAGCGTCGAGTTCTTCTACTACCCGGCCGGGCACGCGTTCCACAACGACAAGAACCAGCTGGGCACCTACAACGAGCAGTACGCCAAGATCGCCTGGGACCGGGCGGTCGCCTTCCTCAAGGCCAACGTGCACTGACCAAGGGGCAAAGATGACGTACGACGAACACCGACTGACCGGGGTGGTTCCCCGTTCACCGGGGGACGTCGTCCGCGACCACACGATGGTCTGGGCGCGGGCGCTGTCCGCCGAGAAGCGGGCAGTTGCCAGCGCCGACCATGGACTGCGCGAGCTGACCATCGCCCACTACCGGGACGCGCTGAGCTGCTACGACGAGCTCGGATCCTCCCGCGACAGCGCCCGCCG
>NZ_DASRXP010000642.1:0-37008 GCF_035687465.1 Kribbella sp. | reverse complement strand
CGCCATCAACGGAGACGGCTGGGGTGCGCAGAGCCGGGTGGAATTCGGCGCAGTCGCTGGCAAGACCTACTGGATCGCAGTGGACGGCGCGGGTGGTGCTGTTGGCAACGTCCGGCTGACGGTACGGGCGCCGCAGCGACCCGCCAACGACGCCTTTGCAGCGGCACAGTCCCTTGGCGGAGCTCTGCCGATCGCCGTCACCGGGACCACAGTCGATGCGACCGGAGAGAACAGTGAACCGGCGCATGCGCAGTACGGGCAGGGCACGTCGGTCTGGTACAGCTGGACGCCTTCGGCCAACCGCCGGGTCACCATCGACACCTGCGCGAGTCAGGTGAACACCGTGATCGGTGTCTACTCCGGCTCGACCTTGGCCACCCTGGCCGAGGTCACGTCGGCCGACGACGGCTGCGGCAAGATCTACGGCGGTAGCAAGGTGACCTTCACGGCGACCGCCGGTACGACGTACCGGATCGCTGTCGACGGCTGGACCTCCGGAGTGGCGGGTGCTTTCCCGGGGACCGGCGAGTTCAGGCTAGCGGTGACCGGGACCGATCCACCGGCGAACGACAACCTGGCTGCTCCTCGGGTGCTCACCGGGTCGTTGCCGATAGCAATCACGGGGACGAACGCCGGAGCGACGCGGGAGCCGGGTGAGCCGTTCCACGCGGGCTTCGTGGGCGGTACGTCGGTCTGGTACAGCTGGACGCCGACCTTGTCCGGGCGTGTCTCGATCGACACCTGTGGCAGCACCTTCGACACGCTGCTCGCGGTCTACACCGAGCCTGGTCTGACCGCACTGGCGTCCAACAACAACGGCTGCGGGCAGGCGAGCAAGGTGACCTTCACGGCCAGCGCCGGTAGGACGTACCGGATCGCGGTCGACGGCCGCGATGGGGCGACAGGCACGATCTCGCTCGCGCTGGTCGATCTGGAGCCGCGCGCCACCACGGTCACCCAGGTGACCAGCGCGCCCGCACCCTCGGCGTACGAGCAGGCGGTGACCTTCACGGCCACGGTCACTGGCGGCGCGACGCCAACTGGTTCGGTGCAGTTCGCCATCGACGGAGCCGATGCCGGAGCACCACGACCGCTGGCCGCGGGCAAGGCGACGCTGAGCTTGTCCACACTCGGCGTGGGGTCGCATGTGGTGACAGCTCGGTACGGCGGGGACGCCGGGCACTCGCCTAGCTCGGGGAGTGTCACGCATCGCGTCGACAAGATGGGCACCAGACTGGTCGCTCACCCGGCGGTGCTGCAGATCCTGCCACTCCGTATCTCTCTGCTGCTGTCCGCAACCCTGACAGACGCAACCGGCCACGCCCTGTCCGGCCAACCGGTCCGCTTCGTCGTCGCGGGACGCACAGCCTGCACTGCTACTACCAACGCCTCCGGGGTCGCCACCTGTAGCTCCTTGGGCGCTTGGCTGGTGGCAGTACTGACCCTCGGCTACAACACCTACTACGACGGCACTCCAACCCACCAACCCAGCCAGGCCCACGGCACGGTCCTCGGCTGACCTCTCAGCGGTGGCCCGAGCGGTCGTCGGACTTACCTGATCCGGAGTTGTCGTCCGAACCTGATTTGCGGAGGCCGCCCTTGTCGTCGCCGGGCTCGGTAGTGTCGGTGGACGTCGGCGTACTGGTGTGGTCATCGCCGTGGTCGTCTGGGCTGGTGTGGGTGGCGCTCGGGGTTGCGGTCACGGCCTGAGGCTTGACGGTCGCCGGCGGCGCGGGCCACAGCGGCGCGGGCGCTTGGCCCGGCGTACCGGGGTCGAAGGCAGACCAGACCGCTGTGCCTCCGGCTACCAGGCCGACGGCCGCAGCCAGGGCGAGCATGGCGGTGCCTGCCCAGGCGAGGTACCGGGCGGGGCTTCGACGGGCGGAGTCCGGGGCAGTGCCGTCGGACTGCAGCACGATCGGGCGTCCCCGGAGGTCCTCCTGCGATTCCATGCTCCCGATGGTGCCCCGGGTAGGCGGGCGAGGACCATCGGACCTTGGTACTAGTACCTGCTAGTCCGTGCGGCGCTGGCGTTGCGCCCAGAGGGCGGCTTGGGTGCGGTCCGTGACGCCGAGACGCTGGTAAACGTTGGTCAGGTGCGCCTTGACCGTGCGCTCGCTGATGCCGAGTCGGCGCGCGATGGTCTTGTTCGGCAGACCGTCGCCGACCATGTCGAGCACCTCCTGCTCCCGGCCGGTGAGCTTCGTATCCGGGCCGGGGCTCCGGCGGTTGGTGAGCAGGACCCGCGCCGCCTTGGGGTCCAGCGGCGAACCACCCGCCACCACCTCGCGGATGCCGGCCAGGATCACCTCCGGCTCGCTGTGCTTCAACAGGTACCCCTCGGCACCGGCCTGCAACGCGTCCAGGATTCGCGACTGGTCGCTGAAGGAGGTCAGCACCAGCACATGGGCGGACGGGTTCTGAGCCACGATCCGCCCGGTCGCTGTGATCCCGTCAGCGCCTGGCATCGACAGGTCCATCAGGACCACATCCGGCTGGAACTCGGCCGCCATCGACACGGCCTGCTCCCCGTCGCCCGCCGCCCCGACCAACTCAAGGTCGTCAGCGGTAGCGAGCAACTGGGCAAGGCCGGTCCGCACGATCGCGTGATCGTCGACGATCAGCACCCGAATCATCCGACCGGTACCTCGACTTCCACTCGTGTGCCCTGGCCGGGAGCGGCCCGCACGGTCAGCATGCCACCTGACTCCGCCAGCAGGTCGCCGATCGACCGCAGTCCCAGGTGTCCGCCGCTGCTCCGCTCGTCCAGCCGCGTCTCGTCGAACCCGCGCCCGTCGTCGTCGATCACCAGCGTCGCCCGGCCATCCGAGCGGCCCGCGCTGATCAGCACCTCGCGGGCGCCACTGTGGGAGGCGACGTTCCGGATGATCTCCTGCGCGGCCCGGAACAACAGCGCGGCGACCGCCGGCGGCAGGTTCGCCGCCCTCTCGGTCTCCAGCCGTACCTCCATCCCCGTGCGCTCCAATCCGGCCGCGAGCTCGGCGAGGGCGGACTCGAGTCCCTCCTCGGCCAGGTTCGGCGGATAGATGTCGACCAAGAGGGAGCGCAGCGAGCCGATACTGCCCCGCAGCCGGCTCGCGCTGTCAGCGATCAGCCCGGCTCGTTGGCCTTCAGTGGGATTGCCGAGCCGCATCGCATCCAGCGCGTAGTTGAGCCCGGTGAGCTCCTGGACCACGCCGTCGTGCAACTCCCCCGCGATCCGTCGCCGCTCGGCATCGGAGGCCTCCACCGCATGCCGGAGCAGGCGTTCCCGCTCGCGCTGCTGCCGCTGCACCCGGCGGGCCAGCGACCACGCGAACGGGATCTGCACCAGTTCCAGGACGAGCAACGCGCCCAGCGAAGGCGGCGCGAACCGCTGCCACGCCGCCTGCCCGGCGTCGGTCACCGCCTTGTACTGGAAGTACGCCTCGAAGAGCATCGCTTCACCGTTCGTGCCGCGGACCCCGACGTACACCTCGAGCAGTTTCTTGTACGGGACCTCGAACCGGTTCTCCGGCCGGCTCAGGTCGCTGACCTCCGACTCGCTGCTGCCCTGGATCCTGAGCGCCTCGGCCTCCTCGGCGCCGAGCGGGAAGCTTGCCCCGATCAACCGTGGCTCGTCGGAGTACACGATCTTGCCGTCGGCGTTCCACAGCTTCACCCGGACCAGCGAGCCCTGCAGAACGTACCTGCGCATCGCCGCGTCGAAGGCCTGCAGCGCGGCGGGCGTCCCGGCGATGACGGCGGCGTCCAGCCGCGGCTGGACCACCCCCTGGGCGGTGACGAAGGTGACCTGGCGGGCGGATTCCGTCGCCTGTTCGGTACCGGCCTGCCTGGCGACGAACGCGATCAGGGCCGCCAGCGAGAGCAGCACGATCAAGCCGGCCGCGGTGAAGCGGACCAACAGGCCGGCCGTGGAGCTTCCGCGCAGATTCACCATGCCCGGATCGTAGAGGGGAGGTCGGTTTGCGAGGCAGCCCGACAACAGTCCTACGACCATGGTCCGATGGTGGGTGCCCATGCCGCGGGGCCATGGTCGAACCATGAAACCTGATGAGCAGAGCACAGACCCGAACCGCAAGACGCGCTCGTACTTCGCTTGGGCGGGGACCGGCGTGATCGCCCTAGCCGCAGTAACCGGCCTCGTGGTCGGCGGCACGGCCGCCTGGTCAGCCGTCGACCCCGGCGGCTCGCAGGCGCCCGACAGCATCGTCCCGCAGGCCGCCACGGTCAGTCCCACTCCTGACGACAAGGGAGGCCTCCGCACGCCCGGCGCTACCAGGACGACGGAGCCCGGTGACGACAAGGGCGGTTTGCGGAAGCCTTCCGCTACGAGGACGACGGAGGCCGGCGACGACAAGGGTGGGCTGCGCCACCCTCGGACCGCCGAGCCCGGTGACGACAACGGCGGCGATCGCGGCTCGGGCTCCGGCAAGTCCGGTGACGACGACAGCGGCCACTCCGGCTCCGGCAAGTCCGGCGACGACGACAGCGGGCACCACTAATCCGCAAGGGACCGAGAGACCAGGCGGCCGGCCCGCCTGGTCTCTCGGTCTCTTGCGTCCGTGGGATCCTCTTGGGGAGATGCAGACAGAACACGACGTCACAGCCATCCAGCTCGCCGGCGGGCTGGTGGAGGTTTGGTGTGCGCCGGTGGGCGACCCGGAGGACCACGCCGACGTGTTGTCCGCCGACGAGCGCGCCCGGGCGGCCCGGCTTCGGCGCCCCGCGGACCGCGACCGGTTCAGGACCGCCTGGACGCTGGCCCGGCGCGTCCTGGGCGATCGCCTCGACACCGCGCCGGCCGCTCTCGAGATCGTCCGGACGTGCCACAACTGCGGCCGGACCGGACATGGCAAGCCGGCGCTTGTCGACGGTGGGCGGTGGGAGTTCTCCCTGTCCCATTCGCACGGGTACGTGATGCTCGCCGTCTCGGACGCCGGCCCGGTCGGCGTCGACATCGAAGCCGCGAGCAAGAGCTTCGTCGACATCGCGACCATGGTGTGCGCGCCGTCGGAGCAGGCCGCCGGCGCCGAGGAGTTGCTCTGGCTCTGGGTCCGGAAGGAAGCGGTTCTGAAGGCGACCGGTGACGGGCTGGCCGTGCCGATGACGAGCTTCACGCTCACACCGTTCACCTGGCCGGCCGACTCTGCCCGGACCGATCAACCGACGATCGTCGATCCGGGTGCTCCGCCTGGCTACCGGGCGGCGGTGGCGGTCCTCCCCGCCCTCACCGCCGGCAGCTGACCTTCAGCTACGGGTGGCGGTGAAGACCGCCACACTCCCGCGCACCTCGACCTGGTAGTCATCGAAGCCGGCCGCGATGGACTTCTTCAGATCGGTCAGGCTGTCCTCGGTGGTGGACAGGATCCCGCTGCGGTTGTAGATCCCCATCATCATCCGGGCGAACCACCAGTGGTTGCCCCCGTCCTGGATCACCGTGCTGCCGAACAACATGCCGCCTGGCCGCAGCAGCCTGGCCGCCTCGGTGAAGACCCGGCCCTTCTCCCGCATCGGCCCGGGCATGCAGTGGAGCAGGAAGTTGATCCCGACCGAGTCGAACGAGCCGTCGGGGAACGGGAGCGGCTGCAGGATGTCCGCCTGCACCACGGTCGGCTCGTACTTGCGCAACCGGTGTGCGCTGTAGCGGAGCACGTCCGGGTTCAGGTCGGCGAGCGTCAGTTCCGGCTTCCCGTCGCTCCACTTGCAGTGGGACAGGAAGTACCCGGTGCCCGGACCCAGGTCGAGATGACGGCGCCCTGCGTACCGGTCGTACAGGTCGATGAACCGACGGCTGGGGCACCGGTAGATCACCCTGTTGGAGAAGCCGACCACGAACAGGTCGTAGATCCGCAGGAACGAGGTCTTGTAGACAGCCTGGCCCGCGTACCCGGGGTGCTCCTTGCTGACAGCAGACAACGCTTCGGCCATCTCAACCTTCCATCTCCTCGAACGGCCATCGGCCGCGAACTGTTTTCCGGTTACCACCTAGCTGACGGTCCAGGGCCGGCCGGTGATACGCCCCCGCCGTACCTCATCGCTGACAGCTCGCTAGCGCGCCGCCGACAGGATCGCCGTACCGAGGGAAGGGTGAGAATGTCCGAGGACGAGAACATCCATGGAATCGTCAGGCGCGCCGCCGAGGGCGACGAGAACGCCTGGAACTATTTGATCGACAAGTACAGCTCGCTGCTGTGGTGGACGGCACGCGGCTTTCGCCTTACCAATGAACAGGCCGCCGACGTCGTCCAGGTGACGTGGCTGCGGCTGGTGGAGAACATCGGCAGGATCCGCGATCCAGAGCGGCTGTCCGCGTGGCTGCTCACGACCGCCCGGCGGCGGTGCATCGACGAGCTGAACGCGGCCGGCCGGGAGCGGCCGCTCGACGACCACCACCTCGACGTCGCGAGTCACGAGGACGGGCCGGAGGAGTGCGCCCTGCGGCACGAGCCGAGAGAGGCCGTCCGCAAGGCGCTTCGCCGCCTACCGCAGTCCCAGCAGCGGATGCTCCTGCTGCTCGCCGCGTCACCGCCGCTGTCGTACCAGGAGATCAGTACCCGCCTGGGCATCCCGATCGGCAGCATCGGGCCCAGCCGGGGCCGCGCTCTCCGGCGCCTCCACGTCGAGCTGGGAACCCATCATCCGGGGGTCTTCGATGACTCCCGCAGTCCGATGAGCGCGTGAAGCGCGCGCAATGGCCGCGGGGCCCACCAGTTGGCTCGTCCGGCCAGCCGCATGAACGCTGGGACGAGGACGCCACGGATGATCGTCGCGTCGACAAGGACCGCTAGCGCGAGTCCGAGCCCCAGCAACTTCAGGAAGGTCACGCCGGACGACACGAACGACAGGAACACGACGGCGACGATCAGGGCGGCACCGGTGATCAGTCCACCGGTCCGCTCCAGTCCGCGGGTCACGGCGGTCACGTTGTCGGCCCCCGCGACCCACTCCTCGCGGATTCTGGACAGCATGAACAACTCGTAGTCCATCGACAACCCGAACGCCACGCAGAACATCAGCACCGGCATCGTGATGTCGAGGGTGCCGGTCACGGCGAAGTCGCCGACCAGCCAGCGCAGATGGCCCTCCTGGAAGACCCACACCATCGCCCCGAAGGTCGCGGTGAGGCTGAGCAGGTTCAGCAGGAGCGCCTTGAGCGGGATCAGCACGCTGCCCGTGAACAGGAACAGCAGGATGCCGACCGCGGCCGCCATCAGCCCGAGCCCGAGCGGCAACTGATCGGTGATCGCGCCGCGGGTGTCCACCAGCTCCGCCGAGCGGCCACCGACGAGCACCGGGGCAGGTGCCTGGGTGGACCGGATGTCCTCGACGAGCCGTTCGCCGTCCGGGGAGTAGGTCTCGACGTCCGGCACCACCGACAGCCAGGTCCCGTTCGAGGACCCGTACTGCGTTGATTGTGGCGAGGGTGGTGCGACCTGCCGGCCCCCGGCGTACGAGCCGGTGCTCGCGTCGATCCGCGCCACCCCGTCGATCCGCGACAGCTCTTCGGCGTACGACGCCACCTCGGCCGAAGCCACCGGCTCAGTGGCCACCACGAACGCCGGCTCGGTCTCGCGGGTGCTGAACTCTTCACGCAGTACGTCGTTGGCCTGCCGGCTCTCCGCCGACGCGGGCAGCACCCGGTCGTCGGGCAGGCCGAACCGGGCGTTCAGGAACGGCGCGCCCAGAGCGAGCAGGACGACGACCACAACCGTGGCGAACGGGATCGGCCGGCGCATCACCATCGCGGCCAGCCGGCCCCAGAAGTTGGGTCGGTCCGGCTTGGCCTTTCCGCGGCGCCAGAACCGCGGGATGGCCAAGGCGTTTACCCGATGACCGAGCACAGCCAGCGCGGCCGGAAGGACGACAACCGCTGCGAACGCGGCCAGCAGGACGACGGCGATCCCGGCGTACGCGAATGAGGTCAGGAAGTACAGCGGGAAGATCAGCAGGACCGCGAGCGAGATCGAGACGGTCACCGCGGAGTAGATGACCGTCCGGCCGGCGGTGCTCACGGTACGGCGGACTGCCTCGTGCGGCTCGGTTCCCGTGGCCAACTCCTCCCGGAACCGGCTGAGGATGAACAACCCGTAGTCGATCGCGAGCCCGAGACCGAGTGCGCTGGTCAGGTTGAGCGCGAACACCGAGACGTCGGTCACCGACGCGACGATCGCCAGCACCGCGAGCGTCCCGGTCACCGAGACCAGACCGATCAGCAGTGGGAGCGACGCGGCCACCAGTCCACCGAAGATCGCCAGCAGCAACAACAGGGTCAACGGGAACGCGAACAGTTCGGCGCGGATGAGATCCGACTGGAGGATGTCGGTCAGCTCGCCGTAGACCACCGACGAACCGGCCGCCTGGATCGTCAGCCCGTCCTGGTCGTCGAACCGTTCGCGCAGAGTGCGCGCGGTGTCGCGGACTTCGTCCTCGTCGCCGGCCAGCCGGGTCAGCACCAGAGCCGACCGATCGTCCTTGCTGCGCAGGGCTTCCGGCGATCCGAGCGTCCAGTAGGAGGTCGCCTCCAGCACGCCTGTCTCGCGGCCGAGTCGGCCGGTGAGGTCTGCGCCGAGCTGCCGGACCCTGGCATCGTCAACGCTACTGCCGGACGGGCTGGTCACGACGAGGACGAAGTTCGGCTGACCGGTGCCGAAGTCCTGGTCCAGCAACTGCGTCGCCTGGGTGGACTCTGCGTCGGCGTCGACGAAACCGCCACCGGACAGGCGGTCGATCACGCCGATCCCGGCGACCGCAAAACCGACGACGGCAACTGCCGTCAGGGCGAGGACGATCCGGCGAGCTCGTACTACCAGCCGGCCGACGTGTTCGAGCATCTGGCCTGTCTCCTTTGTTGGCCGATCCCACTTGTGTCATGAAGAGGACCCGGTGACGCGGTCGGCGAATACAGCGGACGAAACTCGGCAGCTCGGCCGGACGCGCAGCTTAGCGTGTTCAGGTGAGCACGCTCCGAATTATCGCTCTGAGTTCAGGGGCTGCCCTGTTATCGTGACTTCGCGACCGACGCCAAGCGCGCCGACCGGGGGATCTGTGAGATGAGGCCGATCAAGCCGGGCCAGCCCGGAGGATTTCGATTCAGTCCGCCTGAGCTCAACGTCGACCTGATCATTCGCCCACGCCTGCTGGCCGTTCTGCAGCAACGCTTCCGGCACCGGCTGACTGTTCTCACCGCCGGACCTGGGTTCGGCAAGACCAGCGTGCTCGCGCAGGGCTGGGCCGAGAACCAGCTCGCCCCACATGGCGTCGATGCGTGGCTCACCTGCAACGCCGGCGACAGCACCGCGTCCACGCTCTGCGCAGGCCTGGCGCGTAGCCTTCAGATCGCCGCACCAGCAGCCTGGAATACCGAGCTGGCGATCAGCCAGCTGACCGCCGAGATCTGGCGAAGGTCGCCCGAGCACGTCGCTCTGCTGCTCGACGACGCGCATCTGATCGCACCTGGTTCGCCCGGTGCCGCGCTCCTTTCGACCCTCGTCGAAAGAATGCCGCACAATGGCCATGTCCTGTTGGCCGGCCGCGGTCCGCTTCCGGTCTCCAGCACGCGGCTGGCCGCCATGGGCCAGGCAGTCGAGCTCGGCGAGCGGGATCTCGCCTTCTCCACCACGGAACTCGCCGAGTTCGCGTCCGCGCGGGGGTTGCAGCCCGACCTGCTCAGCGATACCGCCGGTTGGCCTGCGCTGGCCGAGCTGGCCGCATCGGTTGGCCGGCATCGCGTCCGCGACTATCTGTGGGAAGAGTTGCTGACGAGCATGCCGCCGGACCGTCGGCGCCTGCTCGCGATGCTGGCCCTGGTCGGTGGCGGCGATGAGGAGCTGGCCTCGGACCTCGCCGGCCAACCCGTCGACCTGACCGACCTGCTCGCCGGACTGCCGTTGGTGGCCGGCGTGCCCGGCACCTGGCGGTCGCTGCATCCGCTCTGGTGGCCGGCCTTGTCCGGTGAGCTGGAACCGGACGAGCTGACGGCGACCTGCGTCACGGCCGCGACCGTACTGCGCGCTCGTGGCGATGTGGACGGCGCCGTCCGCCTGCTCTCCCAGGTCGGAGCGTGGGACGTCGTGCACGACGTCATCTGCGAGACGGCCATTGCGACCCATCCGCTGGTCGCGCCGGATGTCTTCCTGGAGTGGTACGACCTGCTGCCGGACGAGCATCGCCGGGCCGCGGCAGGCCGGCTGCTGCTCGCGCTCGTCGAACGCGGCGCCGATCTGCCCAAGGCACTGAAGATGTTCGAGGCCGTGGAGAAGGACTTCCACGACCGGGGCAGCCGTACCGGGGAGATCGCCGCGATCACCCACCTGAGCTACCTCAGCTGGTGGCTGGCGGACGCCGACCGGCTGGAGGCTGCCCTGGGCCGGGCGGAGGCGCTGGGCCGGGAGGTGCCCGAGTTCGCCTTGCGGGTGAACGTCGGCTGGGCTTGGCTGGCCGACCTTCGCGGTGACTGGAAGGGCGCTTTCGCCCACCTGGGTGTCTTCCCGGACAACTGGGATTCCGGCGTCAACATGCAGCGATCCTGGTTGCTACTGCTCGACGGAGACACCGACCGGGCCCGCCGCTATGCCGAACTGGCTGTCAAGGATGCGTACGGAACGTCGGCCATGCCGGCTGTCGACGTGAGGATGCTGTCGACCTGGCTGGCCGGCGAGGTGGACGAGGCCGTGCGCCAGATCCCCGTGCTCGCCGGCGAGGCGAGGACCGCCGGGCGCGACCCTGGCGTCGTCTTCACCCTCAGCAACTGCGCGAAGCTGCTCGCGTACGTCGGTGACGTGGCCGGCGCCCGCCGCTTTCTGGAGCAGGCGCGGGCAGCACTCAACGACAGCAACAGCGCCCTGAACGAGACGTCCTTCCAGCTCGGCGAGGTCGCCGTACTGATTGCTGAGGGCAACGAGGACAAGGCGCGAGCCTTGCTCGCTGACGCGCATGCGAGGCGGCCGCTGGGTCGCGCCGCCGCCAGTCGGATGCACCGGCTGTTCCCCGCGCTCAGCTATGTCCTCGTGCCCGAGAGCCGTCCGCTGTGGGAGGCGACGGAGCTGCATCCCGATCTCGCGGCCTTGCGCGATATCGCCGCCGCACTCGTGGCTGCGCGGGAGAAGGGCTCGCTGCGCGAGGTGGCGGAGCTGGCCGGCCTTTCTCCAGGCCAGATCCGGGCGGCGCTGCCCTTGCCGTGGGCGGTCGAGTTCGCCGTCGCCGCGATCGCCGCCGGACGAGAGGAGGGACGACAGCTGCTCACCGAGCTGAACACCGCGGCCGGGCCTCATCTGAAGGAGCTGACCAAGTCACGACGCGGCGCGCTGGCCCGGACCGCCCGCGAGCTCGCCTTGCGAGCCCCGGTCGTCCCATCGGACCAGCTCGATCTGCTGGTGCTGGGTCCGCTCGAGCTCTGGCGGGACGGTCGCCCCGTCGACCACCCGAACCTGCAACGCGATCGGGTCCGCCAGTTGCTGCTGTACATGGTCGCGAAGCGGACCGTGTCCCGGCTCGCGGCCGCCGTCGAGCTGTGGCCGGACCTGGACGCCGACGCCGCGATGCGCAACCTCCGGGTGACCCTCAACTACGCCCAGCGGCTGCTCGAACCCGACCGGGCCAGCGGCGAGGCGCCGTACTTCCTGCGCACTGAGAACGGGATGCTGCGGCTCACCACCGAGGAGCCGCTGTCGGTGGACGCTTGGCGGTTCGACAAGTTGTTCGACAAGGCGGAGGCCGCCGAGAGGCAGGGGGCACCGTCGGTCGCACTGCGGGCGTACGAGAAGGCGCTGCCGCTGTATCGCGGCGACTACCTGGCCGACGTACCGAACGCCGAGTGGGCGATGGTCGAACGCGACCGGCTCCGGGTGCGCTATGTCCTCGGCGCCGTCCGGGCTGGTGAACTACTGCTCGCCACCGGTGACCTGGACCAGTCGCTGCGCCTCGCGCACGCGGCCATGCGCGCCGACCGGCTGTCCGAGTCGGCCCACCGGCTGCTCGTCGCGAGCCATCTCGAGCGCGGCGAGTACGACGCCGCCCGCCGCACCCTGGTTCAGTGCGAACGAGTGCTCGACGAACTCGGCACCTTCGCCGGCCGGGAGACCCAGATCATCGCCCGCCGGATCAGGGAACGCGACAGCGCCTGATCACCTGGACCGGGCGAGGACCGACTGCAGGAACGGCAGCAAGGTTTCCTCGAAACGCTCCGGATCGTCCATGAACGGCCAGTGCCCGCTGCGATCGAACACCGTGATCTCGGCACCGGGGAACGTGTCGAGCTGCCGATCAGCCTGGGCTAGTGGGATGTAGGGGTCGGCCCGCCCCCAGATCACCTTCACCGGGCGGTCGAGCTTGTCCAGTTCCCGCGACAGTTCGTACGAGCGCGCGTTCCAGTCGAACGTCGGCCGGTACAGCGCGATGATCGCCCGACGGGTCGGACCGGTCATGTCGTCGTACATCCGGTCGACGAAGTCCCGGGGCAGGCCGCGCGGATTGCCGCGGCGCAGGATCAGCCTGAACAGCCGACGGCTCGGCACCTTCATGAACAGCTCACCGATGACCGGCATCCGCCAGATCCTCGCCAGGTAGTGCCAGCGGTAGTCGAGCAGGACACCACCGGCCACGATCACCGCGCTGGCAAAGCGATCCGGGTTCTTCGCTGCCCAGTCGAGCATCCACCGGCCGCCGAGGTCATGGCCGACCACGTGAGCTCGTTCGATGCCCAACTGCTCGAGCACCCGGGCCAGGTGCTCCGCATGACCGGTGTAGGTGTGGTCGAAACCTGCCGGCTTGTCGGCCTGCCCGAAGCCCGGTTGGTCAATGGCGATCGCACGGGCGAACGTACCGGCCGCGCCGACGCCCGCACGCCAGTCCTCACTGGAGCCGGGGTTGCCGTGGAAGAACACCACGGCCTCTCTCGCGTCGGACGGCCCGGCCTGCAGGTAGGGACAGGTGATCCCGTCGACTTCCACACTGCCGCGGCTGACCTCTGCCTTGTCCACAGCCATCGACGTCACACTCCCGTCTTCTGCGGCGCGGGCCGGCGCGGCCGGTTGGCCAACTGCCGGTCGAGCCGGGCGATCTCGTTGCGCATCAGGCGTTCGTACGTCGTGTGCTCGACCTCCAGGCGATGCCGCTCGGACTCCTGATAGGCGTACGGCGACAGCCTCGGCAACGGACCTCGCTTCCGGGCGCGGAACCACGCAGCGGCAGCCGGTGCGTTCTCCTGCGCCTCGATGACTCGGGCGATCAGCTGCGATTGCAGATCGGCCAGCCGCCAGATGCCGACGTCCGGCTGGACCAGCCCGGCGACGAAGAAGCCGTCGTACTGCGGATGGAAGATGCTCGCGTACAGCCGCATCATCTCCTGGTACGACGGTGCGCCGGCCGCCGTGTCGAGGAACGGCCAGGCCGGCTTGAACCCGGTCGCGTAGAGGATCAGGTCGATCTGTTCCTCGCTGCCGTCGGAGAACTCGACGATGTCGCCGCGGAGCTTCGCCACATCCGGTTTCGGGGTGATATCGCCGTGCTTGAGGTGGTAGAGCAGGCGCGAGTTGACGATCAGGTGGCTCTCGAACAACTTGTGGTCGGGTTCCGGCAGCCCGTAGTCGGTGTTGCGGCCCACATGCGCGCGCAACATCAACCCGGCGACGAACCGACGCAGCGGGAGTGGCATCCGCAGCTTGTGGGTCAGCTCGTTGATCTCGTCGATCGGCTTGCCCATCACAATCTTCGGGAAGAAGTAGTAGCCGCGCCGCATGCTGTGGATCACCCGGGCCGAGAACGGCACCGAGTCGACCGCGATGTCGCAGCCGGAGTTCCCGCCGCCGATGATCAGGACTCGCTTGCCGGTGAACACATCCGGCCGCTTGTACTGCGAGGAGTGCAGACTCTCGCCGGTGAACTCGCCAGGCAGATCGGGGAACAGTGGTTCGCGGTGGTGGCCGTTGGCAACGATCACGCCGGCGTAGCGGCGCTGTTCGCGGTCGGCGATCGTGATGTCCCAACCGCCGCCCTCGGCCGGTGCGACCCGGGTGACCGGGCTGTTGGGCTCGATCAGCCGCTCCAGTCCGTGTTCGGCCGCGTAGGACTGGAGGTAGGCGAGCACGTGCCGGTGACCCGGATAGTCCGGGTAGTCGTCGGGCATCGGGAAGTCGGTGTAGCTGCCGAGGCGCTTCGACGAGATCAGGTGGGCCGAGTCGTACATGGAGCTGTTCGGCGATCCGTAGTACCAGTTTCCGCCGAGGCTGTCCTGCTCCTCCAGTACCTGGACGGGGATGCCGCGGGCGTGGAGGTTGCGCGCCGCCGCGAGGCCACAGGTCCCCGCACCGATCACGCAGTAGGTGTCGCGGTAGGAATCCGAGCGGTCCATGGGCACAGGTCCTCCGTCTGGTGCGGTCATTCAGACCACCTCGAGTCCGTTGAGCGTGAGCACACACTGTCCAGCCACATCAACAACCCGCCACGCCCCAAGATCAGCCGCCCCGACAACAGAAACCGACGACCCGGCCGCCGCTCCGCTACCGATCCCGATCTCGGCGATCCGGATCTCCTCGACCGCACCGGGCGATCGGCCGTTGGCCGTGCGGGCGCGGAGGATTGCCTCGATCGCGGCATGTAGGAGGACCCGGGCGGGCGGCACTGGCAGCGTCCACTCGTCGCTGCTCGGCACCTCGTCGATCCGTGCACTGAGCCTGCCGTCGGGACCGCGCCGCCAGAGTGGCGGGCGGTAAAGCACGCCCGACCAGGCAATCCCTGCAGGCCCTTCCCCATTGGTCGGCGACTCCGCGCCCCAGTCGTCTTGCGCGGCAAGAGGGTCCATCATTGCCTTGTTCTGCGTGCTTTCGTACTCCGCGGTCGCGCGCATCACCGGTCGTCCGGCAGCATCTGTGAGAGAAACTGCGACTTCCCAGGTGTCGCCCGTCTTGCGGCCTGAGCCGGTCTTCACCAGTTCGAATCCGTCGGCATCACCGACCAGGCCCGGCACCGAGACGATCACGTCGCGGAGCCGGCTGAGCCAGAGCGTGGGGAACCCTTCCGGCGTCACCCAATCGCCGAGCGCCAACGCGTACTCGAGCACGAGACTGACCGGCAACGCGAAGGTCCCGGCGACAGTGAACTCGGTGAGGCACGGATGGGAGCCCGCCGCCAGCCGTGTCCTGGCGCGGATCGACCGGAACGGAGCGAAGTCCTCGACCTCGCCGAGGTAGTGCCCGAGCGACTGCAGCCGGTCGGTGTCCGGATGATCGCGGAAGTTCGCGAAGCCCTTGAGCTGGCCGGGTGAGACGGCCCGCCCGATCCGGCCGAGCACCATCACCTCGCCGGGCTCGGCGGCCTCGATCTGGTCCGTCCAGAGCCGGATGCCGGCGTCCACGGGCAGCGCGTCGGCGTACCGGAGGGCGGCGTCGAAGTTGGCGATCAGGCCGATCCGCTGCCAGGTCGGCCAGCAGATCGTGGTGACCTGTTGGCCGCACTGCCCCGCCCAGAAACCCAAGCGGGTCAGGGCTTCGTTCGCGGCGGCGTAGTCGATCTGACCTATCATTCCGCCCAGCCGGCCGGACACCGAGCCGACGTTGCAGAAGTGGTCGACGCGCCGGTCGCCGAGCGCGGCCAGCAACGCCACGAACCCGTCGACCTTGGTCTGGATGGTGGCGAGGAACGAGTCCACTGTCTTGTTCCGCAGCCGGGTCGGCGCCGCGACACCGGCGTTGTGGATGACGACCCGGAGCGCGGGCCCGGCCGCGTCGACAAGCGCCCGGGCGAACGCCGGCTCGGTGATGTCCCCCGCGTGGTACTCGATCGGGAGGCTGCGGCGAGCCGCTTCCTGGAGATTGTGCAGCGCCTCCCGCCGCGCCCGGCGACGAAAGGTGTCGGCGCGGATCTCGCGGACGGTGCTGTCCGGCGGGGTGGCCCGCAACCGGTCGCGCTCTCGCCGCTCGAACTCCTCGTCGGTGAGTTCCGCCCACTCCTCGCCGGACGGCAGCGGATGCCGCCCGGAGACGAGGACACGACAGCCGAAGCGACTGGCCAACTCGCGGGCCATCGCGAAGCCGAGACCGCGTCCGCCGCCGGACAACACCACGGTGTCCGCGGGGCTGAGGTCGAGGCGCGCGGGACCGGCGACGTGCCGGCCGGCGGCGAGGGTACTGCGCTCCTCGTCACGCCAGCCGATCTCGAACAGGTCCCAGGTTTGGAGTTCCCGTAGAACGTAGGGCGCCGCATCGGCCTCGGCAGCCAGATCGAGAACCTTCACGCGGCAGTTCGGCAACTCCTGCGGCAGGCTCTTGGCCAGCCCTGCCCAGATCCCGCCGAGCGGCTGGGCCACACCTTCGCCGTCGTAGCCCATCCGGCCGCCCATCCTGGTGACAGCGAGGTAGAACAGCCGGTTCGCGTCGGTCTCGGCGGCCCAATCGTCGTACACCGCCTTGAGTACGGCGACCGTCTGCCGGAGCGCCGTGCGCCACGGGCCCGGGTCGGACAGCGCGAACTCGGTCGCGACGCCGAGGTCGACGATGCCGTCCACCGGCCCGATCTCGTCGAGCAGCGCGGTGGCAGCCGCGACCAGCGCGTCACCGGTCCTATCGTCGGGCAGGTCCACGACCGTCGCTTCCACACCCGCTGCCGCAAGGTGATCGCGGACGTGGGACTGGAGCGCGGCGTCACCGCCGAGTACCAGGGTCCGGCCGATCTTCTGCTTCGCCGTACCGGGTGTCGGGGCATCGACGGGGTACCAGCAGAACAGCGGTTGGGGCTCCGGCCGAGTTGGCTCGGCTGCCATCGTGACGTGCTCGGTGATCACGCTGCTCTCCGCGGGTGCGCGGTCATCGTGATGGTGTGCTCGGGCGCCTGCCGGGGACGGAACGACAGTTTCGCGTCGTAGGTCACCGGCGCACCCGGTACCAGGCTGAGCCGCATCTCCTGCGCGACGGTCGCCACCGCGACCTGCAACTGCAGCAGGGCGATGTGCTTGCCGATGCACTGCCGCTGACCGAACCCGAACGGCATGTAGGCATGCCGGTCCCGCGCGGCGACCCGTTCGGGGGTGAATCGCTCCGGATCGAACGCTTCCGGGTTGTCCCAGAACTCGGGGTGCCGGTGGGTCGCGTACGGCGAGATGAACAGATTGGACCCGGGCGGGATGTGGTAGCCGGCGATCTCCAGGTCCTGGGTCGCCTGCCGCGGATAGAGCCAGATCGGCGGGTAGACCCGGAGCGATTCCTCGACCACCATCCGCGTGTAGGTCAGGTTCGGCAGGTCCTCCAGCGTGGCCGGCCGGCCGCCGAGCACCGACTCGAGCTCGTCTTCCAGCGTGCGCCGGATCGACGGAGTGTTCGCCAGTTGGTACAGGGTCCAGGCCAGTGAGGTGCCGGTCGTCTCGTGGCCCGCGAGGAAGGTGGTCATCAGCCCGTCGCGGATCTCCTGCGTGCTCATTCCGACCGTGGAGTCGAGATAGCCGGTGACCAGGTCCGGCCGGGGATTGCGCCGATGGTCCTCGATCACGTCGGCGAGGAAGTCGTCCAGTACTGCGAGGGTGCGGCGCAGCTTGAGGTTGTGCGGGATCGGCACCCAGGTGGGGATGGCCTGGTACATCGGGTTGCCGCGCTGGATGATCAACGGCATCCCGACCTGGACCGCCGGGCCGACCCGGTCCACCGCATCACCGAGGGAGGAGCCGAACAGGGTGCGGCCGAGGACCTCGATCGTGTACCACATGGTCTCGTGGATCAGGTCGAAGGCTTCACCCCTGTCGGCGTGCGCGCGGAACCGGCCGGCCAGGGTGACCGCGGCGTCGGTGATCGCCGGGGTCATGTCCTCGATCCGTTTGGCCTGGAACAGCGGCCGGGAGATGTCGCGATGCCGCTTCCACTGGTCGCCGTCGGTGGTGAGCAGCCCGTCCCCGAAGTACGCCTTGAATCCGTCGTAGAAGATGCCGCGCTTCAGGTGCCGCGTGTCGCTGCCCAGCAAGACCTGGCGGATCAGCTCGGGGTGCGAGACCAGATGGATCAGCATCGGCCCGATCCGGAACCTGGCGATGTCGCCGTAGTCGTGCTGCAGGCCGGCGATCAGGCGAGGCGCGTCGCGCTGGTAGCTGAGGAGGCAGTTGCGGGACGGTCCCGGTGCCCGGCGACGGCCGCCGGTACTGGTCGGCTTGGCGGCGTCGGTGACGTCGATGGCCATCGTTATCTTCCTCCTGCGACAGCGGACGGAACTGACTGGCGTTCGCGCGGGCGGAACTCACCGGTGGCCGGATGGACCGACCCCAGTACTACGCCGGCAATGTCCTTGATCTGAAGGAGAACCCGCCCGTCGGGTGCTACTGCCAGGCATCGGTTGTCGGGGCGTTCCGCTTCCAGGTCGACCCACCGTGGGCTGGAGTAGAGCTCCACCGTGGGATATGCCGCAGCGAGTTGGCAGTCGTTGCGCAGTTCGTACAGGTCGATCCGGCGGATGCGTAACGGCGCGGCGAGCGGGATGAAGCCGTCGGTGTCCGGTTCGAGGACCGACAGGCGAGCCAGCCCGTCGAGCAGCAGGCTCGGAACGGTGAACGTGGAGAAGACGGGATCGTCCGGATCGACCTGCGGCGCGAAGCGGGCCCGGCGTCCCAGCCGATGCATGCGGGTGTCGGCCGTGGACACCAGCGGACCCGTCAGGTGTGCCACGGGGTTGGCCACGTGATAGGGATCAGCGACCGGGCGCTCGTCCTCACCTGGTGTCCACAGGTCCCAGGTCGGTGCCGGCGGGAGTTCGGCCCGCATCCGGACCAGGGCCTCGAAGTGCAGTTTGTCGGTCCGGAGTACGGTCCCGTTCGCTGCGAGCACGTCGCCGAGGATCCGGACCTTGACGACGGTCTCCAGCTCGTCGCGGGAGATCACTTCGGCCTGGATCTTCTTGTGTACCGGCCGATCGGCGGCGAACACCCGCAGGAACGCGTGGAACGTGACGTCCTCGAACCCGGCCGGGACCATCCCCGGTACCAGCTCCTGGGCGGCCTGCGCGGCGATCTCGGGAACGAACGTCCCGGGCAGCGTGGCGTGACCGTTGACGACGTGATGGGCGAGGTAGCCGTCTCTGGACAGGTCGAACGAGCGCTCGGCCCACAACTTCCCGAATCGGCTGCGGCGGGCGATGTCGAGGTAGAACGGCTTGCCGCGCCCGTTGCCGACAGCAACGAAGAAGCCCGGCAGATGGTCCTCGATCGCGCGCTTCTCGACGTCGCCCAGGTGCACGACTACGGGCTCGTCGCGAGGCCGGCCGAGCTCCGCCAGGAACAGCGCGACGCCTTCCTCGGTGCTGATGCTGGTGAACAGGCCACTCTTTTCCAGGAAGGCTTTGGTGACCGGGTTGGCGCCCAGGCCGGTCGAGCGCCACAGCGCCCACCCGATCGTGACCTCGTCGCGTCCGACGGCGACGGTGTGCGCGGCCGCCGTGTTGAGGAAGTCGTTGCCGGCGGCATAGTCGACCTCGCCGACCTGACCAGTGAACCCGACGAACGAGCCGAAGTTGCACCACACCCGCGGCGGCTGGTCTCGCAGCGCGTACCGCAGGTTCAGGTAGGTCTGCACCTTGACGTCGCGGACCGAGCGGAAGTCGTCCCATTTCTTGGTGGGAATGGACGCGGCCCGGTTGAGGCCAGCGACGTTGAGCAGCAGGTCGATCCGGCCCTCGCGGCCGAGGATCTCGGTCATCGTCTGGACGACCTGCTCCCGGTCGCGCAGGTCACAGGTCAGGTAGTGAACGCGATCCGCGCCGCTGTACTCGGCCATCGCGGCCAGGTTGCGGCGCGCGGCCCGGGCGTTGGTGAGGGTGTCGTACTCCTTCGTCAGCTCCGCGACGGTGGCGTCCGGGCGGCGAGCCTTTTCGGTGCGCAGGTAGGCGACTCGGTCGTCGGTGTCATCGGCAAGGTCTGCGTCGTCGTAGCCGTCCAGTGGGGTGGTGCCGAGAATGTAGATGATCGGCCGGGAGTTCTCCGCGAGTGCCTTGAGGGCTTCCGCGCCGATACCGCGTGCGCCGCCGCAGGCCACGACGACCGAGTCGCTGTCCAGGCGGGCGACGTTGGGACCGTCGCCCGGCTGGTCGTCCAGCTCGACGACGGACAAGCAACGACGCTCGCCGTCGTTGTCGTACACGACGACGGGGAGGAACTGGTGGGCCGCCGCCTCCGCTGTCGCGTACCTGACCCCGGTGGCCAGGTCGGAGGTGCTGGTCACCACCGTGCAGAGGGGACGCTTCGGCAGTTCCAGCGCGGCGCTCTTCACCAGGCCGGTGAACATTCCGGCCAGCGGATGCCAGCTGCCGTCCTGCCGGCCACCGAGCAGCAGCACGATCAGGGAGCCGGCTTGTTCGATCGCGTCGTGGCAGTGCTGCAAGGCGAGGAACGTCAGGTCGTGCAGGGCGAACAGTGCGGGCGAGGTGTCCCAGACCTGGTTCGGATCGGCCGCCGCTGCCAGGCTCGTCACCACCCGCAGGTCGCTGGGCCTGTCGATCTTGGCCAGTACCGCCGAGACCGCTTCGGGGTCGACTGTTGGCAGGTGGATCCAGTCAGGACGTTCGTTCGGTACGGGTGCGGTCGACAGGACTGTCACGCCGGTCAGGGTTTGGTCCACCAGCAACTCTGGCTGATCGGTCAGCACCAGCGTGCCCGGTGCGAACAACTCGGTGACGGGCCGGATCGGCAACGACGGCAGGATCTTGAGGGTCATCTCGTACCGCGCGACCGATCGCGGAACGGATTCGCTGGCTGGCAGGTCCACCGGGTCCGGAGCCGCCTCCTGTGCCGGCGTACCGGTGAGCAGGCGGCGAAGTACTGAGACTGCGTCATCGGCGCCCAGGTAGCTCCTGCCCTCCGGGCCCACGTGGTCGCTGACGGCGTCGCCGTCGTGCCGGCCGCGGTCGACGAGCTCGTCCAACTGACCGAGGGCGGGGAGGCCGTTGGCAATTGCCACGCTCTCGCGGGTGAGAGCGAGCAGGAATGCGCCCTCGGCGAGCTCGGTGTCCGGCGGCAGCAGTGGTGCGATCACGTCGGCGAGCTCGGGCAGACTGTTGCCGTTGACACCGAAGACGAGGGCCAGGTCCAGGTCCCCACTGCGCAGATAGCGGCCCGCGACGTCGAGGGCGGCTGCGGTCGAGGTGAGTCCGTTGTCGATGGTCATGTTGAGACCATGGAAGTCGAAGTAGTTGGCGACCCGGGCGGGAATCACGTTCGGCATGATCCCCGGGAAGGAGTCTTCCGTTGCTGTCGGCACCAGTCGTTCGAGATCGGCTTCCAGGTCGGCCAGCAACTGCTTGCCGGCCGGTTCGTCGCCGATCACGGTCCGGATGTCGTCGACGTGACAGCGCAATGCATAGAGCGTGGCCTGGCGCGTCGGGCCGAGGTGGCCGGCCAGAACACCGGTGGTGTCGTGGTACTTCTTCCAGACGTCGCCCAGCGCGGACTCGAGCTTGGCCACGCACTCCAGGACCATCAGTTGGCAACGGTCGAGCATCCGCAGGGTCCGCGGTGGCATCCGCACCCGCTCGAACGGAGGCACCGGGTACTGCTCCCCGAACGACACGTCGGGGGCCGGGCCGGTACCGCGCAGCCAGCCCTCGACGTCTTCTGCCCGGTCGAGGCCGGGTACGTGCGCCGACCAGCCGACGACCACGATGCGATCATCCTTCGCGATCGCCGGAACGGGCGGCCGCTGACCCTGGAACTCCTCGACCACGATGTGCGCGTTCGTACCGCCGAAGCCGAAACTCGACACCGAAGCGGCCCGCGGCCGGCCCGGCGTGACAGGCCAGGGCAGCAGTTCGCGCGGAATCCGCAGCGCCGTCCGGTCGGCATCGAAGGCGTCCGGTGGTGTCTCGAATCCGACCTGCTGCGGGATCTGCTCGTGCCGGATGCCGAGCAGCACCTCGATCAGCGAGGTGACGCCGGCGGCCCAGCCGGTATGACCGATGACCGACTTGTTGGACGTCACCTGCAGGGCCTGGTCCGGCGGGAACGAGCTCTGCAGTGCGTTGAGCTCCGCGAGGTCACCGGCGGGTGTGCCGGTGGCGTGGGCGGCGACCCAGTCGATCCGATCCGGGGTGACGCCGGGGGCTTCGAGCGCGCGGTGGATCGCGATCTCCTGGCCGGCCGAGCTGGGGGCGTAGATCGCCTTGCCCTTGCCGTCCGACGAAGTACCGACGCCGGCCAGCAGACCGAGGATGGTGTCGCCGTCGCGCAGTGCGCGACTCAACCTCTTGAGTATTACGACTCCCGCGCCGTCGGAGAACAGCACGCCATCGCCGGAACGGTCGAGCGATCGGACGCTGCCGCGCCGGGCGAGGCCGCCGAGCTTGGAGAACAGCACGGCACCGCGCGGGCCGAGTGCGAAGGCACCACCACAGGCCGCCAGGTCGCAGTCGCCGGCCAGCAATGCCTTCATGCCAAGGTCGACGGCGTAGAGCGAAGAGGAACAGGCGGTGTCCACCATGAACAGCTCGGTATCCGCCGGAAGTACGCCGTCGATCGCCTGCCGCCCGACCCGGTGTGGCAGGAAGTCGGCGGTCGCTCCGGTACCCCGGTGGAGGTGCTCGGCGAGCTTGGTGCGCAACTCATCGGCCGTGCCGTTCGCGGTGTGGAGCCGGCGGCGTAGGCCGGCGAGGACCATCGCCTCCTCCAAGTGCTGGCTGCCGTCGGCGGTGTAGCCGACGAAGCACGACACCCGGTCGGTGCTGTCCCGGCCGACGCCCTCGAGCGACTGGACCAGGGCGTGGCGGAGCCAGCGGGCGGTGTAGTCCTGACCCTCACAGCCGGCAGTGTCCGAGACGAATCCCGACCACCGGCTGTACGTCTTGTCGGGAGCCTCCGGGTCGGCGTCATGAAACGAGTCCAGCCGCCAGCGGTCAGCGGGAACCTCGGTGAAGACATGCTCACCACTGAGACGAAGCCGCCACAGCTCATCAGGATCACCCGCCTCAGGCAACCGCAACCCCATCCCCACAACAGCAATCGGATCAGACTCAGCCAATTCACCACCATCAACCACCGCCCGCGGCGCCGCTTCAACCACCGCCCGCGGCGCCACCTCGACCGCCGCTTCAACTGCCTGGTCCATCAGCGGGATGCGGGGCGGCGACATCATCGCGCGCCCGAGTGAGAGGCCGCCGTCGCCTAGGACTGTCTGGCCGGTGACCCAGCAGGCGAGGTCGGAGACGAGGAACAGGACGATGCGGGCGAGGTCGTCCTCGGTGGCGATCCGGCCCATCGGGGTCGAGTCGACCGTAACCTGACGCATCTCCTCCGCACGAGGGAACAGCGTCGCCACCTCGCCCTCGACCAGGCTGCACGACGCTGTGTTCACCCGGATCCCGCGCGGCCCGTACTCCGCCGCCAAGTGGCGGCTGAGTGCCTCGACGGCGGCTTTCGACGTACCGACGGACAAGTAGTTGTCGAGCACCATCGGCGCACCGATCGACGACACGTTCACGATCGCCCCACCGTTCGGCATCAGCTTCGCGGCGCGTTCGGCACACCAGAAGCTGCCGAGCAGGTTGGTGTCCAGCGCCTTGCGGAAGTGCTCCTCGGTCGTCTCCGCGGCCGGGCGCAGTCCGCCGGACGCGGCGTTATTCACCAGGATGTCCAGCCGGCCATGCCGTTCCTCGATCTCGGCGAACATCCGATCGACCTGCTCCACCTTCGCCACCGAGGCGCGGACGACCTCCACCTGGAGACCTCGCTCGGAGAGCTCGGCCTGCAGTGCCCTCCCCTCGGCGAACGAGTGGAAGCAGTTGATCACGACGTGCGCGCCGTGTTCGGCGAGTAACGTCACCACGCGCCGCCCGACACCGCGGGCTCCGCCGGTCACCAACGCGATCCGGCCGGTCAAGTCGAGCATGTCGCTGTCCCCCCTCACGCCTGAATCACGCAGCATGCCGGACTCACGCCGCCATCTGGCGCTCGGCCGCTGCGGTGCTGACGAAATCGACGACCTTGCCGAGAGTCGGGTAGTCACTCAACCGGAATCCCTCAGGACGCTCGGGCAGGCCGTACCGCTCTGCAACCCTCGCAATCAGCTCGGTCTGCTTTACCGAGTCGACCCCGAGATCAGCCTCCAACTCGGCATCCTCAGTGATCACCTCAACCGGATACTCCAACGCTTCCGCATAGAAGGCCGCCAGCTCCACAGCCAACTCGTCCCGGGCGGGCAGAACGCCATTGACTGAGCTGGGCTCCGCCGACGCAATTACTGCCGGCACGCTAACCGCCGGCTCCGGTGCAGCTTCCGGTGCGGGCACCTGCAGCTCAGGCTCGTTCTGCTTGCTGAATGCTTTGTACTGTTGGCGGATCTGCTCCAGGATGTCCTGTCCACAGGCGTCCCAGAAGGTCCGCGCCTCGACCACCGGTACACCCGGCAGGACGATTTCCGCGAACCGATCGTCGAAACTGCTCGGCAGCTGACCCAGCCCGCGCAGCCTCTCCACCTGCTCCTGCGGAAACGCAGCCGCGTGGTCGCCGTCCAGGCACGTCACCTTCGCCGCCTCAGGGAGCGACTGACCGACCAGCCCGACGAGCGTCGACCTCGCACCGCATTCAACGAAGACGCGAGAGCCCTTGTCCCAAACGTGCCGCACCGCGTCGCCGAAGTACACCGGCTGGATCAGATGGCTGGCCAGCAACTCCGGCATGTCGTCGCCGTCCTCGTACCAGCGGCCGAGGATCGGCGAGTACACCGGAATCGATAGCGGCGCAGGGCGGAGCCCGCGCAGACTCGCCGCGAACGCCTCGGCGACCGGCGCCATCAGGGAGCTGTGGAACCCGTACGGCGATTGCAACCGGAGGAAGGAGATCGACGCGGCCCGAGCCAGTTTCTCAATCGCTGCAAGGCATTCGTCGGGTCCGGAGACCACCGACTGCTTGGGCGAGTTCTCAGCGGCGACCGCCGATTCGGTCTGCTCCAGCACCGTGATCATGGCGCGTGCCCGTTCAGCCGAACATCCCACCGCGGCCATGGCGCCGGGCCGCTCGGCGACGGCACGGAGCGCGGCGTTGCGATGGCAGACGATCTCGGCTCCCTGCTCGAGCGTGAACATGCCACCGCACACGAGCGCGGCGATCTCGCCGAAGCTGTGCCCGATCAGCACGCCCGGGCGAACGCCGGCGGACTTCATCGACTCGTACACCGCCACGGACAGCCCGAAGAGCGTCAGCTGCAGAAGGTCCTTCTCGGACGTGGACAGCTTCGTCAAGGAGGGTGGCGAGGTGGCGAGAACGGTCTGGCTGACGCGGGCGGCGGACGGTTGCAGCCGGGCGGCGACGGCGTCGATCCGCTCGAACACGTCACGAACGCCGATCAGGGCTGGGCGGGCGGCACGCAGGGCTGCGTCGTCATAGGCGCCCTGGCCGGGAAAGAGCAGCACGGTCTCGGCGGCCGTCTCAGCGGCCACCGGCAATGCCACATCCTTCGTCGTCAACACGGTCTTCGATGCAAGGTCGTAGGCGGTCACACTGAACAGGCGCCGCAAGCAGCCCCCGTGATACCTCGCCGCCCAGGAACTTCTCGCGTATCAATCCAGAAGCTCCGCGAGTCTGTCCTAGTGTCAGCCGAGTTTGCGGAAGGAAGCGGATGTCAGACGCAACGATCTCTTCGGCCGGGTTCTTGCGGGGTGCGGCAGCGGGCAGCTCCACCAGGGAGCCGGCCGTACCTTCGCAGCTGTTCGCGGCCACCGAGGAGCTCCTTACCCGCCGGACGGCCGCCGTCACCGGAAACGAGCTCGCCACCCAGCGACGCCACGAGCAGGGCCGCAAGACCGCCCGGGAACGCATCGACCTGCTGGTGGACCCGGGATCGTTCGTCGAGCTCGACCTGTTCGCCCGGCATCGCGCGACCGCGTTCGGGATGGAACACAACCGGCCGACGACCGACGGCGTGATCACCGGCTGGGGGACGGTCGACGGCCGGCGGATCGCCGTGTACTCCCACGATGCCCGCTGTTTCGGCGGCTCATTGGGTGAGACGTTCGCCGCCAAGATCCACAAACTGCAGGATCTGGCCGAGGCCGCGGGGGTGCCGATCGTCGGCATCAACGACGGCGGCGGAGCCCGGATCCAGGAGGGGCCGCTGGCGCTGGCCGGCTTCGGCGGCATCTTCCGCCGCAACGTCCGCGCGTCCGGCGTGATCCCGCAGCTCAGCGTGGTCGCCGGCGCCTGCGCGGGCGGCGCGGCGTACTCACCGGCGTTGACCGACTTCGTCTTCATGGTTCGCGATACGGCGACGATGTTCGTCACCGGACCGGATGTCGTGTCCGCGGTGACCGGCGAGCGGGTCACCGCGATGGAACTCGGTGGAACGGGCGTTCACGGCACGCACAGTGGAGTGGCGTCCTTCGTCGTCGACGACGAGGCGACCTGCTTTCACCAGGTTCGCGATCTCCTGGCGTTCCTGCCCGCGAACAACAACGAACCGCCGCCGAGATACGCGACCGCCGATCCGCCCGACCGGCCGTGCCCCGAGCTCTTCGACGTCGTGCCGATGACGTCGTCGCGCAGCTACGACATGCGACGTGTCATCGAGCTGCTCGTCGACGACCGCGATTTCTATGAGGTGCAAGCCGACTGGGCGCCGAATATCATCTGCGGGCTGGGTCGCCTGAACGGAGCCACCGCAGGCTTCGTCGCCAATCAGCCGGCCGTACTGGCGGGGACGATCGACATCGCCGCGGCCGAGAAGGCGGCTCGCTTCGTCCGGTTCTGCGACGCGTTCGGCATCCCACTGGTGACGCTCGTCGACGTGCCCGGCTTCCTGCCCGGCCGCGACCAGGAGCGCGACGGCATCGTCAGGCGTGGCGCCAAACTCGTCTACGCGTACTGCGAGGCCACGGTCCCCCGGATCTCCGTCGTACTACGCAAGGCGTACGGCGGAGCGTTCATCGCGATGGACTCGCGGTCGGTGGGTGCCGATCTCGCCTATGCCTGGCCCTCGAACGAGATCGCCGTGATGGGCGCGGAAGGGGCTGCGTCGATCATCCATCGCCGGGAGATCGCAGCCGCCGACAACCCCGAGCGACGCCGGCAGGAGCTGACCACGGAGTACGCGGACACGGCCCTCAACCCTTACTCCGCGGCCGAACGTGGGCTCATCGACGATGTCATCGACCCGGCCGACACCCGTCGGGTACTGATCGAGTCGCTCGCCTTGCTGAAGGGGAAGCGGGCCGATCAGCCGTATCGCAAGCACGGGAACGGACCGCAATGACGAGCTCCATCGAGGTGTGCCGAGGGGAGCCGACGGAGGACGAGCTGGCCGCTCTGATTCGTGCCCTGCGGACCGTCACTGCGCAACGCGGCAACGAGCAGATCGACGAACGGATCGGGCAGCGGATCGTCCAACGGATCGGCTGGGCCCGATTCCAGCCGCCGCAGTCATGGGCACCTGTCGCGGGACCTCGCCGGATAAGGTGATCGACATCATCGCGGCTTCCGGGACGCCGTCGAGGAGCTGCCCTGTCCGACGGCTCTGTCGCCGCATCCAGAAGCACTGGATCGGAACGGGTACTGGTCTGGCAACACAGTGGCTGTAGGCAATGACTTGGTTGCCTTCGACTCCGGTTCGCGCCACGGCGCGCCGTACCGGTCGGTGCTGTCGGCGCGATCGGTCGACGGTGGGTACTCGTTCGGCCCGCCGCGGCAGGTCGTACCGGATCCATCGCCATACACCGATGCCGACATCACCGCGACCGGCGCGTTCGCGCTGCGCTGGTTCGTCGACGGCTCGGCAGCGCCGGTCACGATGAGGCAACTACGTCAGGACCGGAATCAGAAGGGTCGAGTCGCAATCAGTGCCGGTGTGCAGAATGTGCGTGCCGGCGTTGCGCGTAGCCCCGTGATGCAGGCTCGCCGGGTGGTCGTAGAGCCGCAGATCGTGCCCCTGTACCACGAGGCGAAGCGTTTCGCCCTTCTCGAAGACGGTCCCGGAGGGCCAGATCTCGACATTGAGCTCGACGACCTCGCCGGCGTCAAGAGGCTGCTCACTCGTGTGCTGGTGCCACGGCTGCTGCGGCGTTGAACGCTGGGCATCGAGCTCTCGGTGACTGGCTCGCAGCCAGCCGAGGGCGACAGGACCGTCCTCTCGTGTCGAGAAGTACGGGAAGTCAACCCTATTGCCTGCGGCGTCAAGCTTCTCCAGTCCTACGAACACGTCCATGTCGTTCGAGCCGCGAGCTTCGGCCCACAGGGTCAGCGAAGCGTTCCCGACAACTTCGCTCCGCTCCTCGAACGTGTAGTCGAAGTACGCATGACCGGTCTTTGCGTCGTACATGGTCGTGCCAGACTCGGCGCCGCTCTCGGAGAGGACGCCTGCCTGCGCGTCGAGGTGGAGGATGCGATACTGCGTTCCTGGGATCGGCCAGGCTGTCGCCTGCTGCTCCTCCCCTTTGTAGTAACTCTCGCGGAGCTCGTAGCGAACCTTCGGCCAAGAGTCGACCTCGTTTGCTTCGTCCTTGAGGTAGCGCGCGAAGAAGGCCTTCTGCCGAGCGACAGACTCGGGCAGGTAGTAGTACGCCCACTTCTTGCGTCCGTGGATCTCGAGGTACTTATGGTCGGATGAGATCTGCTCGAAGCCTTCGATCGACCCTCGTGTATGGAGTCCGTGGTCGCTCCAACTCGCGACGACATAAGCGGGGACGTCGATGGCGGCAAGATCGGCACGATGGGTAGCCCAGTAACTGTTCCACATCGGGTGCTCGTCACGCATCCTGGCGAGGTCCTCGACCTCGGTCGACGAGTTGCCCGCGAACCACTGCACCAACTCGACGAACTTCGTCTCCGGAATGCCACCGTGGAAGACGTGCTCACGGTAGACATCCGAGACACCCTCCCAGGGGTTGATCGCCGCCAGGTGCGGCGGACGCGTAGCTGCCGCGAACCATTGCGAGATGGCGAGATAGGAGACACCACCGAGCCCGACTTTGCTGGTGCACCAGTCCTGCTCGGCCAGCCATTCGATCAGGTCGTGCTCGTCCTGACCTTCGCTAGTTCGCCACATGTCGTGCTTGCCCTGCACGGCCCACGTCCCTCGCGGGTCGACGTTGACCACGGCGAAACCCTCCGGGCAGAACATCGCGGGATCCGGAGCCTCGAGTGCGCAGTACTCGGAGACCGTTCCGGGCTCCACTCCGCTGCCTTCCAGGAAGTCATAGCCGACCGGCGCGTGCTTCCCGTACGGGCTCCAGGCGACGATGACCGGAACCCGGCCACCAGTGTCGGGTCGGAAGATGTCGATGAGGATCTCGACGCCGTCACGCATCGGCACTGGGACGTCGTAGTCGATTCGCAGGCCGTTCTCGACCACCGAGCGCCTGTTCGGAGCTGGGTGGCCCGAAGCGGCCGGCGGGATCCCAGACTTGTACTGAACGTCGAGGCCGGGGGCTGATGTCGTCATGATGAGCTACTTCCTTCTCGAGCTTCGCACCGGAGGCCGGTGCTCGGAGCCATGGCAACAGCGCGCCTCTACCGGGGGATGACCGGCAGCACGAGGTAGGACGACCTGGCTGGACCCGTATGGACCGTGACCTCGTTGTCGAAGATCTCGCTGGGACGGTCCACCGGATCGTCGTGAACGAAGTAGCTGTACTCGAGCTCGTGACCGCTGACCTCGAGGAAGAGTGACGAGCCCTCGGGGAACACGACGCTCGTGGCCCAGATCTCGACGTCGAGCGGGACCGCGACGCCGGGCTCAAGAGATTCGATTTCGTCATGAGCATGGAACGGCCGGTGCGGCTGGCTGCGCTTGTCGTCGAGCTTGCGGTGCGATGCGCGAAGCCAGCCCTGGGTGAGCGAGACGTCGTCCAGCGTGGGCCCGACGGCGAGCATCTCGGTGCCGTCAGCGTTGCGGCGGCCGAGCCGCACGAAGATGTCGGCGTCGGTTGTCGAGGAGTCGATCCAGAGCCGTAGGGTCACGGGACCGGTCACCTCGGTGGTGGCCGTGAACGGAGAGGTCGTGAAGGTGAGTGTCTCGGTCAGCGCCGCGTAGCGACCCTCGTCGTCAGAGGCCGGAGCATCCGTGCTCAGTGAGCCTGCCGCGGCATTCAGGTGATAGGTCGTCCACTGGGTGCGGGCGATCGGCCACTCCTGCTCACCACGCCACGTGATCTCGTCGCCGTCGCGGATGGCGAGCACGACGGGTGGCTCGTTCGTCCATCCGGTCTCTTCGCCCTTGAGGAAGTGACCTAGGAAGCGTTCCTGGAGCTCGATGTTCTCAGGCTCGTAGAACGGGTGGATGTGATCACCGATCACGATCCGGAGCCACTTCTGGGCTGAGCTCGCCTGGAGGTAGGCCTCGATGTTCCCGCGCAGGTGGAGGCCGATGTTGCCCCAGTTGCCCACGGACAGCACCGGAACGTTGATCTGCGAGAGATCAGGACGCCACTCGCCCACGTAGTCGCCGTCCAAAGGGCGCGCGAGGCACGCGTCGTTCAGTGAGGTCACCGTGTTGGCATCGCGCTCGGCTTGGGTCAGCGATCCGTCCCAGCCGTTCTGCACGTTGAGGACAGTGTTGGGCCACCACCAGGAAAGGAAGCGGCTGTTGAGGATTCCTCCAGCGCGGGTGAAGTCCCGATACATGTCCGCAGCGCCCTCCCACGGCACGATGGCCGCGAGATGAGGGGGTCGCAGGGCCGCGACCGGCCACTGTGTCATGGCGTAGAACGAGATGCCGAGCAGCCCAACCTTGCCGGCGCTCCACGGCTGGACACCTGCCCACTCGATGGCGTCGTAGTAGTTCTCTGCGGCCGTGTCGGAGAACGGCGCCAAGATGCCGGGCGAGGCACCTGTGCCACGCCCGTCGACGCGGACCACGACGTACCCCTTGGGAACCCAGGTCTCGGGGTTGGGCGTCTCCCAGTTGACGAAAGGCCCGCCGCCGAGGTCACGAGAGTGCTGCTGGTCGCGGTCCGCCCAGTGGCGATCCTTCCCGTAGGGACCGAGGGTGACGATGACGGGATAGGTTCCCTCCTCGACGGGTCGGTAGACATTGGCGCTGAGCGGCTCTCCGTCACGGACGGGGATCTGTACATCGCGCTCGTAGATCATCGAGTTGGTCATGGGTATCGCCCTTCTTGAGGGAGTTAAGGTCCAATGTCAAAACTGCTGCAGCGCAGTCACCGACCACCGTCGCCGGATCCAAAGCCACCTTCAACAACGTCATGAGCGCCTCCTCTGATCGGACTCACCAGCGTCCTCTCAATCAGGCTTCATGACCTATCAGCCAGCCGCTGTGACATCGACCTCGATCATCAACTCAGGGAAAGCCAGTTCGCAAATAATGAAGGTGGCAGGAGCTGGATCCGTTTCGCCGAGATGTTTCCGGCGCGCGATAATGACCGCATCATGATATGCGCGATCCGTCACGTAGATGAGCACCTTTACGACGTTCGCCGGCGCGAGGTTGTTTGCGTTCAGAAGGGTCGCGACGTTGGCGAAGGCGTAATCAGCCTGTTCCTCAATGGTTTTGGCAACAGTGCCGTCGGGCGACACGCCAACCTGACCTGCGAAATGGAAGACATCGCTACCCGCTGTGACCACAGCGCAATGCGAATAGGGCCCAAGGGGCGGGGCGACACCCTTTGGATTCGAAAAGGTCGGCATTTTGAAACTCCCTCGAAGTGCGTGCCTAGAAATGGGCGGGAACTTTAGTCGAAGTGCTGAACGGTTCGACACTGTTAGTGATAGTGGTGACACCATTCACAGCTGTCAAGAGAATGCCATCTAATCTCCCGGTAGGGCCGCATCGGGCCCGAGATGTTGTGCGATGAGCGCACGACCGTAGTCGTTTCCGTTCGGCGTCCGAATCACTGTGTGGATGTGGAACGGCATGGGCTCGTCATTGGTGAGAAACACGCCACAGTGATGGTCCAGTTCGAGGATGACCACTGGGCTCTGAACGCGGAAGTAGAACGGATCCTCTGGCTCGAAGCCACCAATCCATGTGAACCAGGTGTCATCAAAATGCTCGAGGATCTGCTCGCGACGGTCATCGGCCGGGCCGTCAGGCAAGAGCACCAAAAATTGGTCAACGATGGTTCGCAGGTGCTTGCGCGCCTTGCGCGACATGTCGCGGACCTTCGTGCCCTCCTTCGGGATGATTCTGTTGTCCTGGAACGCGCCGCCGAGGTGTCGTTCGTCGCCACTGTGTACCCGCCCCTCGGGCATCGCCGGGTCGATCATGTGTTCAAAGGTTCTTGCCTGCGCACGCTGTTTATCGGTGAGTTCTCCGATCAGTCGGTGGGCAGTGACAATCCGATCGTCGAAGACGCGAGTGCCCTTGAGCGGCCCCTCATCGACAGAGCTCGGTTCGGCCCCCAAGAAGACCGGTGATACCACCATCTGGCCGGCGACGACCAGACAGTTGACCGCGATGTGATGGCCGAAGAAGTTCCAGCCCCAAGCCTCGTTGTCGTCCGGGGTACCGAAAATCGAGAGGTTGTAGCTGTACTCCCCCAGGATGACTGGCAGGTCGACCAGGTCGCCCATGAAGGCGTTGATTTTCATCAGGTCGCGGACCAGCGCGAATCCCTTCTTGCTCAGACTGGCCTTGATGACTCCCAGGCACTTGTCGCGTACCTCATCAGACAACTCGTCGAGCCGAAGGCCGGGGTTGTGCTGCAGGAATTCGGGGTTGGCCCAGGAACGCCACTCATGCGCGCCGAGCGGATAGGTGAGTTTGGCTCGATCATCGACCGACAACATTTCGAGGAGCTTGCCCGCCGCAGCCACCATTGACATGGTCGGTGCACGACGCACGTCACTCGGTTGCTTGATTTCAAAGAGACCTTCTGCGACATGCCCGTCGTGCGTAATCCCCGTGAACGGTTCCGGATAGAGTTCTGCCCACCCAGCGATCATCGGGCCGGCGAACGGGTCAGATTTCACGTACTCGGCGTACTCGTAAGTGCCCAGACCTCGCAGGTCGGTGATCCTTGGGTCGTCGTCTGCCGGCAGGTACTGCCGGAAGCCGTCTGTCGTCATTGGGTGGATCCTTCTGTCGGGTTCTGCGTCACGAGTTCGCGGTCTCGGTCGAAGGGTATTCATGAGTTTCTTTCCTACGTCCGGGTGATTCAGCGCCGGCTAGGGGCCTTGCGCGCCTCGGGACCGACGATTGGCGTCGACAACACGCCGAGACGTTCGATATCGACCTCGACGGTGTCGCCGGGCACGAGGAGCCAGGGCGGAGTTCGCACGTAGCCCACTCCTTCGGGCGTCCCGGATGCGATGACGTCCCCTGGATTGAGGGTGAACGTCCGACTGATGAGCGAAAGTATGTCGGCGACCTGGAAGATCATGTCCTTGGTGTTGCCATCCTGGACGGTGGTGCCGTTCAAGCGAGTCTGCACTCTCAGCCCATCGGCGAGGTCACCAACCTCATCGTGAGTCACGATCGGGCCCAGAGGGCCGCTGCAGTCGCCGTTCTTGCCCAGCGTCCATTGCGCGGTGAGCTTCTGGGCCTTGCGTGCAGTCAGGTCGTTGAACGTCGAGTAACCGAAGATGGCCTCGCTAGCCTCTTCCGGCTCCACGTCACAGAGGCTGCGCGTGACGTATGCGGCCACCTCAGCCTCCCAATCGAGGCCCTGCTCACCTGGGGGCACCGGTGCTGCGGTTCCTCCGACGGACAGCGATGGTGTCCAACGTCCGAAGAGGGTTGGGTAGTCCGGGACCTCAAACGAACCTTCTGCAGCATGTGCCCGGTAGTTCAGACCGACACAGATCACCCGAGCGGACGGCAGGACCGGCGGCACCTGAATTACCTCGCCGAGGCTAAGTGTTTGAGTTGCTTCCTTCTTCGACCACCCTTCAGGATCGCTCCAAAACGTCTCGACTGTCGCCAGCACGTGCACGTCTTGGTCGTCAAGGCGGGCAACGAACACGCTGTCTTCGCCTGGGATGCGGACTCCGATGAGTTTCATGAACGCTCTCCCGAGAGATTGACATTGAGAAAGGCTGAGGTGATCGCAAGGTGATCGGGCCGGTCGAACGTGTTTGATTCGTGGCCTGCGTTGCCGAGCGTGACGAATGTGGACTCGGCCCCGGCACGAACGAGTTTGTCGTGGAGCGCGATGCTCTCCGAGATTGGAGTGACGCGGTCGCGATCGCCGTGCACGATCAGGAACGGCGGGGCCCCGGTCGTCACATGATTCAGCGGACTCGCCTCGGACGTCACAGCCTCTCGGTTTGTCCCGTCCCCGATGGCAAGGAAGCCGTCTTCTACCGGCGGTGGAAGAATCTTCTCCTCCAGCCACGAGCGCATTGTGTTGGCGGTGAGGTCACTCTGACCGAACCAGTCAACGACCGCGGCGACGCTGCTGTCGTGAGCAAGGCAGTCACCAACGCTGCCCTCCCAGGTGGAATCGCCGTTGGTCAAGCCCACCATCGAGGCGAGGTAGCCGCCTGCGGATGCGCCCCAAACCGCGATCCGATCTGTCGTCAAGCCCAGTCCGGCCCCGTTGGCGCGGAGCCACCGGACGGCACCTTTTGCGTCGTGGATCTGAGCCGGGTAGGTGGCATCGGGAACAAGACGGTAGTTCGCCGACGCCACCGCTACGCCAAAGGACGCAAAAGCCTCGAGTCGTTCCTTACTGTCGGCCGTCTTGTCACCTTCCTTCCACGCGCCGCCGTGCAGGTAGAGCACGACGGGAACGGAGGTATCAATGTTCGGCCGATACAGATCTAGTGTGTGCAGTGCGTCAGGCCCGTAGGAGATGTCGGACCTGATGGTCACAGATGAGCGTGAGTTCATGTGAAAATCCGCTCCTCAGGCGTTCGTGAGTGCGTTGAGGTGAAGCAATGCTCCGAGTTCAGACACCAGGTCTCCGACGGCGTCGCCTCCGACGGCACCGAAGACGTACCAGTCGGGACGCATGATGTAGGCGTCCACACCTTGCGCGTCGAGGAAGGTCCCGTAGACGCCGGCAACATCGGTCACCGCGTCAGGACTGGTGGGGTCGCCGATGACCCCGATACTGCAGTCGATCTGGCTCAGGATGCGTCGCTGCACATCATTGAGAGCCGGGGTGTTTCGGCTGATCAGCTGGAATCCGTGACCGAGTACATCGTCGCCTCGACCTTCCTGATCCCCCTTGCGGAGCACACCCTGTGGGGCGAGCACGCCGTTGCGATCAGCAACGGAGCCGTCATCCTCAAGTTGCACTACTCCATGCTCAAGCTTGGGGAAGGCTGGCGGCGGCGGGGCGAGGTTGTTGCGCAGGGCGTAGTTCCTCTGCTCGGCGGCCTCGTTGTCGATGATGTTCACCAACTCAGCCAGCGCATGGCTCGTGTGGACGAGCGTCGAAACATGCGGGGCTCGCTCGGCTTCGTACGTATCAAGTAGCTCGTTCTCCGCGATTCCGCGCAGCACGAAATCCAGCTTCCAGGCAAGGTTGCGGCCGTCGCGAATCGCTGAGCACCCACCCTGGCCGAGGTAGGGCGTCATGGTGTGGGCCGCATCTCCGGCGATGAACACACGTCCCTTGCGCCACTGGGCAGCAACCCGTGTGTAGTAGTGGTAAACCACCTGACGACAGATCGACATGACCGACTCGTCGAGTCCGTGCGTTTCCTTGAGAAACCCCCACGCGACCTCAGGCTCCTGCATCTGCTCGTCGGACTCGTCCTCATGGACGCGCATCTCAAATCGCTGCCGCTCGGTGCCTAGTGGCATGTACATGTGGGGCCGCTTCGGGTCCATGATCATGATCACCTTCTCGAACTGCTCGGGCAGCGGCGCGATCACGTTCATGTCGAAGTTCAGCCAACGCTCGTGCAAACCGAAATCGTGCATCTCCAGGCCGGCCGCCTCACGGATGAGGCTGTTCGTGCCGTCTGCGCCGATGACGTACCTGGCTTTGAGGACCGTCTGCTCCGAGCTGACAGTCGAGCCCTTCGGCTGAACAGTCACCTCCACATGGTCGGCGTGCTGGACGAGGCCCAACGCCTCGGTGCCGAACACCACCTCAACGTTGTCCATCGTGGCGACCTTGGCACGCAAGGTCTTCTCCACGTCGGGTTGGAAGATCGAGTAGTGCGCCCGGAACCCGCCCTGCTCTCCTCGCCAGTCCAGCACCAACATCGGATCTGCATCGGCATCGCCAAACGCGCAATAGTTCAGCACGACCGCCGCGCTGAGTGCATCGTCGATGCTCTCGCCTGTCGCCTGAACCGTCCGGCAGGCCTCGCCGTCGAAGGTCACCATGCGCGGCAATGGGTACAACTCGCACTGACGTTCGAGCACGACGACCTTGTGTCCTGCGGCACCAAGGGTGGACGCAGCCACCTCACCGGCGGGTCCGAATCCAACTACTACGACGTCATACATTTCAGAAGCTTCCACTGCCCGGCTCCTTCGCAACATGGGCGGCTGCACGCGTCTAAACATCCGAACCTTTCAGACGTTTAGCAGTGTGCTGCGTCACATGGTCGAAAGTCAAGATGATGCTGCCGACTTACTTCAGGAAGACAGCGTTGGGGGTCGAGGAGACGCCTCCGGGCGCGTGTGTCGGGTTACTGACGACCATTCCCTCGTACACGCCGTCTGCGGCACAGGCTTTCGCCACGGCTGATAGGTTCACGCCGTGACTGCCAGCATTGCGAGGACGCGTGCCGAGTCTCTTGCTACCGACATAGAGGCTCGGATCACCGAGCAGGGCCTCGAACCGGGCGCCCCGTTCGGAACATTGGACGAGATTCGGGCCCAGTCGAAGTTCGCGCGGTCGACCGTGAGCGAGGCCGTGCGACTGCTGAGTGATCGTGGGGTTCTTGAGGTGCGCCCCGGACGCGGCGGCGGGCTTTTCGTCGCCCAAACGAGCCCGGTGGTGCGCCTCCGCCACATGCTGCTTCGCGTGCGCGAGAAGCCGACCCCCGTAGCCGACGCCATCGCCGTGCGCGACGCTCTCGAATCCCTCATCGACACGGAAGCCGCCCGACACAGGACTGCCGATGATATTGCAGATCTCAAGAAGCTCATCCGGACAATGAAGCGCTCAGGGGACGACCCCGAGACCTACATGCGCTCAAACTGG
>NZ_DASRXP010000641.1:0-3358 GCF_035687465.1 Kribbella sp. | reverse complement strand
CCGCCACCATCGCTCCCCTGCTCGGCCTGACCGCCAACGGTGTCTCCGCACTCGCCTACCGGGCCCGTGAGGGGCTACGGCAGGCCTACCTGCAGCAGCACCTGGCCGACGTCGCCGGGGACCGCTGCCGCTGGACTACAGAGCGTCTGGGCGCCTATGTGCGAGGCGGCCTGACCAAGAGGGAGAACCACAACGTCCGGGCCCACCTGGACGACTGCGCCAAGTGCACCGCGGTCTACCTGGAGCTCGTCGAGGTCAACAGCGCGCTGCCGGCACTGCTTGCACCGGCCCTGCTCGGTACTGCGGGCCTCGGCTACCTCGCCGCGGCAACCGGTGCCAAGGTCGGCTTCGTCGGCTTCTTCGTCACCGGCTGGCGCAAGGCCACAGAGAACAGCACCCGTACTGCGGTCGGCGCCGGTGCTGTCGTCGTCGTGGTGGTGGCCGCCGTTCTCGCGGCCCTGGCCCTCACCGGTAACGAGAGTCCCCCGGCGGCGATCAACAACCCGCCGTCCCAGCAGCCGACGCAGCCCCCGGTCCAGCCGCCGACCGCCGACCCTCCGACGGTCAAACCGCCCACGGTGAAGCCGCCGTCGACCCAACCGACGCAGCCGGACCCGACGCAACCCACCACGGCGCCGACCACCGCGCCAACCCAGCCGACAACGACACCGACTACCCCCACCCCGACGCCTCCGGTGCCGACCACCCCGATCCTGGACGAAGGCCTACTGACCATCAGCGTTCCCCAGGGCGGTGGCAGCGTCCCGGCCGCCTTCGGCCAAGGCCAAGTAGTAGAGCGCTCGGCAGCGGCCGGCGAGCAGTGGGTGATCACCATCAAGTCGCCCGCAAACAACACCAAGCCGGTTGTCGTCGGCCTCAAGTACGGCGGCTCGCTGCGGTGGCCACTCAGCGGTAACCCGAGCGGCTGGACCTGTACCCGCGCAGCCGACGGCAAGAGCGGCACGTGTACGGCGGCGAACCCCCGCGCACCCCAGCCGCTGCCAGTGGAGTTCGCCAGCCCGACCGGCGGCGGTACTGCGGCCGACCGCACCTTCACCGTGTCCGCCAAGACCGGCCGGCTCTACGACGACGACTCGGCAACCCTCGCGGCACCGCCGACGACGGACGAGAACCTGCTGAAGATCAGCGTCCGCAAACCCGACCCGGACATCAACCTCCGCACGCTCACCGTTGCCCCCGGCACCGGCCGCGCCAAGGTCACGCTGCAGATCTCGTACGGCGGGTCGCTGGCCTGGCCGCTCGCCTCGAACCCGAGCGGCTGGAAATGCAGTAAGTCGGCCAAGACCTGCACCGCCACGAACCCGGCGAAACCGGCTCCGCTGTACGCCGACTTCGCAGTACCGGAAGGTGGTTCGTCCACAGCCCGGCAGTACTCGGTGACCGCGAAGGCTGACCTGGTCAGCGACGTCGACTCGGAGACGCTGGCCCCGATCCAGCTGGACGAGTCGCTGCTGCGGATCCTCACGCCGGACCCGAAGCACGACCCGAACCCGTTCGTCTACAACCGGTTCCTGACCCTGGGCGGGGGCACCGGCAAGGTCACGCTGGAGATCTCGTGGGGCAAGCACCTGAGCCTGCTCACGTACAACACTTCGGGCTGGATCTGCTCCCGCACCACCGACATCCGCCGGGCCACCTGCTCGACAGAGAACTACACGAAGGCCCTGAACACCGAGTGGGCCGCCTGGCCGGGCTCCGGCCCCGCCAACCAGATAACAGTCAAGGCCATCACCCCCGGCCGCTACGACACCGACACCGCCCCGATCCCGCCCTCCACCACTCGCCGCTAATTGGTTTTGGCCCGGCGACCCGGGCGCCTTAGGCTGGAACAGTTCGCAGTGACGGAACCGAGTAGCGCCGTCCCCTGTGGTCCAGAGAGTCGCCGGTAGCTGAGAAGGCGACGCACAGGCCGGTTCGTGAAGACACTCCTGAGCGGATGAACGGCAAGAGGCCGGACCTGGTCCGGTGAAGGTGTGGTGGCACCGCGAGATTCCCCTTCGCCCACACCTCCGGGGTTCGAGTTGACCAACGGAGGTGAAACAGCGATGCGCATTCTCAACCACGAGATCCCCTCAGCAGTAGGCCAGACCGTCACGGTGGCCGGCTGGGTGCACCGAAGACGACGGCTGGCGGCCGTCAGTTTCCTCGTACTGCGCGACCGGTCCGGCCTCAGCCAGATCGTCGTCAAGCAGCCGGAAACCCAGGCCCAGCTGGACGAACTCGGCGAGGAGACCGTCGTCCAGGTGACCGGCAAGGTCGCCGCCAACCCACAGGCACCCGGTGGCGCCGAGATCGTCGACCCGGTGATCGAGGCGCTGACCGAACCAGCCCAGACGCCACCGATCGAGCTGTGGCGTCCCACTGTCGGCGCAGGCCTGCCGGTCGTGCTCGACAACGCCCCGGTCGCCCTGCGCCACCCGGCGATCCGGGCCGGCTGGGAGATCGCGGCTGCGGCGCTCCATGGCTACCGGAGCACGCTTGACGAGCTCGGGTTCACCGAGATCCAGACGCCGAAGATCGTCGGTACCGCGACCGAGTCCGGCGCGAACGTCTTCGCCCTGGACTACTTCGGCGGTCCGGCGTACCTGGCGCAGTCGCCGCAGTTCTACAAGCAGACGATGGTCGGCGTCCTCGAACGCGTCTACGAGGTCGGTCCAGTCTTCCGGGCCGAACCCCATGACACGGTCCGGCATCTGGCGGAGTACGTCTCGCTCGACGCGGAGTTCGGCTTCATCCAGGACCACCGCGACGTTCTCGCCGTACTGCGTGAGGTCGTCGCCGGGATGCTCGCAGCGGTAGGTTCACGTGCTTCGCAGGCGCTGGAGCGGCTCAGCGTCGAGTTGCCGGAGATCCCGACCGAAGTACCGGTGCTGCACTTCAGCGAGGCACTCAAGCTGGCAGGGGCGAACCCGAACGAGCCGGACCTCTCCCCCGCGGACGAGCGGGCGATCGGTGAGTGGGCGCTGCGCGAACACGGCAGCGCGTTCGTAGCGGTCGAGGGCTACCCGATGGTGAAGCGGCCGTTCTACACCCACCCGCAACCGTCGGACCCACGCTGGTCCAACTCGTTCGACCTGTTGTTCCGAGGCGTCGAACTAGTCACCGGCGGCCAACGCCTACACCGCTACAGCGACTACAAGGCAGCGCTGGAGGTCAAGGGCGAGTCCCCCGACTCCCCCGCCTACAGCTCCTACCTGCAAGCGTTCAAACACGGCATGCCACCCCACGGCGGCTTCGCAATCGGCCTTGAACGCTTCGTAGCCCGCCTAACCGGCGCCGAAAACGTCCGCGAAGTAACCCTCTTCCCCCGAGACCTCCACCGCCTAACCCCCTGACA
>NZ_DASRXP010000640.1:0-6649 GCF_035687465.1 Kribbella sp. | reverse complement strand
GTAGTGGTCGCCGGGGTGGTGACGCACGATGCCGGAGGTGCCCTCGAACGTCACACCTTGCTCATCGCCGTACTGCTGAGGCATGGCGGCGCAGAACACCAGATCCTCGCGACCCCGCACCGCCACCACACAGCCGTACGGCATGGCAGTGGCCCGAACGTCGTCGAGATGGCTGACCACCGTGAGAAAGCTGCCCGTCCCGTCGTAGTAGCGGCCGCTGGTCGGCTGCCAAGGATGGTCGACATTGTCGCGGCCGTCGGGGTTCGGCTCCGGTGGCACCAGTGTCGGTGTGGCGCCGGGCACCAGTTGGACGATCGACGGGAACTGTTCCTCCTCGTCCACGAACCACGAGAACCGGCCGTGCACCCCGTCACGGACCTGGTCGATTAGCACGAAGTAGTCTGCGCCGGATAACAGCACACTGCGCGCGGTGTAGTCGGGCGAGGCCGAAGGCCCGGCGTGAACACAGGCGAACTGAGCGAAGCCGAAGTCGTGCAAAGGCTCGGTCAGATCGTTCATGCCGACACTGCGGTACGGCCCGAGCTCCCGGTAGCCGCCGAGCTTCAGCACCCCGAAGTTGGTGCACCGCTCCACATCGCCGCGGGGCAGGTCACCCACGTCCTCGACATTGTTGGAGCTGTACCGGCGACCGGCCGCGTAGTAATAGACAACGCCGTTGCCGCCCCGGGCGGCTCGACCCCACCGGTAGTTGGGGCCGGCGTCAAGCTGCTGGAGATAGACGGTGACCTCGTCGGGTGTGCCGACAGCTGCCCGCAGAACAAACCCGTACCCGGTGAACTTCGCCGATTCGAGCTCTGGGTCGGTGCCGGCGTTGTCGAACCAGTCGCCGGACTGCAGATGACTCCAGGTGTCGTAACTGCTCGGGCCCCGCGGTTCACGCTCCTCGGTACCCGGCGGCGCCGCCCACAACAGATACTCCGCGAGCAGCGGATCGTAGTTCGCCAGTTCCTGCCCGAGCACGCGGAACGCGCGGGATGGTCCCTTCCCATGAGCGTGCGCGCCCTGCGGTGGCAGGGTGCGCCGGCCGCCGTACCGGTGCATCGGCGCGGAGAGCGTGTTGAGCAGCCAGTATCCGAGCGCCGAGGTCTCCGGCCGGGCCAGCCGGTTGTGTCCGTCGAAGAACCGGCGCAGCAGATGCCCGAACAGCACCAGCAGTTCGACCGGGCCCCAGACGTAGCAGGCCAGATTCTCCGTCCACCGGCCGCCCTGCGCCTGCCAGGCTGGCACATCCGGGCGGAGATGGTATTTGAGATTCAGCGCGGTAGCCCGCTCGAAATGGTCGGCCATCCGGCGTGCGTCGGGGTGGTTCGGGAAGAGGAACGGCAGCGCCGCCACCACCGCCAGTACGTCGGTCAGGAAGTTCGGGTGGCCGGCCAGCATCCGGCGTACGGGCATCAGCGTTTCGTCCTCGAAGACATAGCTGAGGAACTGCAATGCCGCACCGAGATCGCGTCGCTCGGCTTCGGTCAGGCCGCAGGCGGTCTCGTCGAACAGTGGGACCAGCAGCTTGGCGACCTCGCGAGAGCCGACTGGCGTCGGACCGTGGTTGGTGCGCGGGCCGCCGTCGGGGATGGAGTTGAGCGTGAGCGCGTCGCGGGCGACCAGATTGCGCAGCAACTCCCGCCGGTCGGTCGACAGTTCGTGGTGCGCGGTGTCGAAGAATCGGGGGTAGCTGGAGCCCGGCTCGAGATGGTCCAGGGTCCAGTCCTTCACCTTGTTCAGCGACAGCCAGCCGTGCCAGCGATACAACGTGTCGATGTGGGTCAGCGGTATGCCCGTGCGCGTCACCGTCCGTACGTCCTGAGCGTGCGGATAAGTGGCGACGGCGAGGGAACGGGTGCCTGCGGCCAGCGGGAAGCGCCAGCGCAGCCGACCGCTCTCGAAGGAGAACCGGCCGGCAAGTGTGACCGAGGAGCCCCAGACAGCCCATTCGCCGTCGTCCCACCGTTCGTGATCGGTGATGAACACTCCGAGCGAGACGTCGTGCGGCTCGGCCCAGAATGCCGCAGCAGGCAGCCTCCACCAGGTCAGCCAACTGTGATAGGGCACCAACTCGATGGGCAGCGCACCCCCCGGGCCGAGGCCGCCGGCGATCGGCTCCCAGGCGAAATCGTCGTACCCCCTGCCATCCGGTTCTGTCGGACCGTCCGGCCGGTTCGCGCAGTACCGGTGAGTCCAGCCGATCGCGTCCCAGTCGAACTCCAGCGCGACGTCATCCTCCGGTCCGAAGCCATTGATGCGCTCGTCGAACTCGAGGAACTCCATGCCGGCTGTCAGCCGGACGGACAGCTGATAGCGGCGGTCGCCGACGAACCGGAAGTCCATTGCGTACTCGACGAACACCGGACCCTGTTCGACCTTGCGTACGTCCACGCTGCGCGGTGTGCCCACCGATGTGATCCGGGCACAGCCGATCCACCCTGAGGGATTGCCGATTCGCAACACTGGTTCGCCGACGGCCGGATCGTCGGATGTGGACAACGCGGCCCGTATCAGTCCATTGTCGAGGACCGTCTCGTCCCCTTGCGGATCGACGCGGAGACCGGTCGCGGGCGCCGCACCGGCCGCCGGACCAGCCTCTAGCCGAAAGGTGCGCTCCGCGCCGGCGGGCAAGTCGGAGAGCAGGTGCACTGTTGCGCTTGCCGACTGCGTTCCCGCTTCCCGTACCTCGGTGAGCTGGACCGGCACCGGCCTGCCGTCGTACGACGCAACGGGGCCGGCGTCGAGATCCCAGCCGCCGCCGAACTCGACCGGCACAGTCACCCGGGAGACGGGCCAGGAGAAGCGCGGATGACGCAGATCATCGGAGAGGACGACCTCGATGACCTCAGCATCCTTGTGAACTCTGACGCTCATCTCGGGCTCGCCTCTTCGGTTGCGGTGTGTTCGACCGCGATCGCCGTGCCTGACGCACAGGAGTCGATCGCCGCCTGCGCCACGGCGAAGGCCTGCCGCACCTGCATGCCCCCGGCCATCTCTGGGCGCCCCTCAGCGAACTCCGCGAGGTCGACGCCCGCCCGCCACGCCCGGACGAGATCGCGAAAGTCGGTGAGTTCTGCCACGTAGGCGTCGTGGAAGAGTTCCAGGTTGCGCTGTGCCGTACCGACAGTCGCTCCGTCCGCGCTGTACCGCCGGGTGTCGGCCGGCGGCGCGCCGCCGGCCGTCACCATCCCGTTGGGACCGAAGACTTCCAGCCGTACGTCGTAGCCGTAGCTGGTCTGCAGGCTCGCCTCCGCCGTGGCGAGCGCACCGTTGTCGTACCGAATGGTGACCAAGGCTGTGTCCAGGAACCCCGTGTCGGCGTAGTCGGGCCGGATCAATGCGTCCGCGACAGCGCGCACGTCGAGGGCCACGGCTCCGCGGTTGAACCAGTTGAGAATGTCGAAGTCATGGATCAGCGTCTCGACGAAGATGGCGTTGCGTTTGATCGTCTCGGGCTCGAGCGGTGCCGGGTCACGGGTCAGCGAGCGCAACAGTTGCGGCGTCCCCACCGCGCTGCCACAGACCAACTGGTACGCACGGGAGAACGCGGCGGAGTAACGCCGGTTGAAGCCGATCTGCAGCGGTGTCCCCGCCCTGGCCACCGCGGCGAGCGCGGCGTCGAGGTCGGGCAGGTTCACCGCGGCCGGTTTCTCACAGAAGACCGCCTTGCCGGCCGCACTCGCGTGGCTCATCTGGATCGGATGAAACCGCGGTGGCGACGCGACGATGACCGCATCGACGTCCGGGTCGGCGAAGACAGTGGCGGCGTCCGCCGTGACCTTCGTGACGCCGAGCCGGCGCGCCAGCGCGTCCGCGGCCGCCCTGTCGGGGTCGGCGATGGCCTCGAGGACGAGGCCGGGGACCTTCTCGGCGACAGTCGTCGCGTGGAAGCGCCCCATCCAACCGATTCCGACGACCGCGACGCGGATGCTCCTGTGCGGACGGACATCGACCGGTATGTAGCTCATATGGCCGCTATCCGGATGACCGACTTGATGTTCCATCCGGAGTCCTTTGCCTCGAACGCCGCCGGGTGCCGCACGAGCACGTCGAACTGCCCCTTGGGGAAGACATTGATTCTCATCGCAGGTCTCATCTCAGGCTGGTCACGCGTTAGCATATCGAGTTCATGTTGGCTGCATGTCACATACCTTGCAATGATCCACCGGTGCGGTACGGATGCCTCGACACACGCCGACCGGGTGCTGCGGATCGCCTCCACTGCGACGGCACGCATCCAGGAGGGCCATCTGCTGCTGCATCTGCTCAGCACGCAGGCGTTCCCGTCCTCACCACTTCGCGGATCGGACTTGGTCCAGGCCCTAGCGTGGCGGTCTTGCCGGCACCATGCCGTCAGGTGATCTCCAGGTGATCCGGGTCGAACGTCGTCTCGATGCCAGCAGGTTCCCGCTGGTACCACCACGCCGTGGAGGCGATGTCGTCGCACAGCGGCAGATAGCGTCCGCCCTGCCGCCACCCCAGTGCCTGCACGTCGACCCGAAGGTCGCTGCCGAACCTGATCGGATCGGCCAGGTGCCAGCGGTACATGCCGAACCGCTGCTGGCTTCGGTAGAGACCGTCCGGACGGAGGATCTGGGGCAGGCCGAGGAAAGGTGTGGTGTAAGCGGTGTACCCCTGTCCCGGCACGTCGAAGTTCCAGGCTCCCCCGAAGTAGTCCTCGGTGCCGGTGCCGCAGATGGTCGGGAACTCTTCGTCGCCGTCCAGGTAGAACTTGAGTTCCCCCTCGCCCCACCAGCCCGAATTGTTGACACCCCAGGCGAGGTAGGTGCCGACGTAATGGCCGCCGCTCGTCACCCCGTCCAGGATGGTGTGCACCTCTTGGTAGGGCAACGGATTGCTCCGGCGCCACGTCGCGTGCAGGTATCCAGGATCGTCGTCGACGACCCCGAGTTCATAGTCGACCTGGAAGTACACCCGGGCCGCCTCAGGCCCGATGTTCTCCAGGCTGATCCTGGCCTCGCGCAGGTAGGGCATCTCCCAGTAGCAGTTGAAGCCGCCGTTCGGGTTGACCGCCACCGGAAGCGAACTCACCTGGGCGAACTCGCCCCACCCCTGGCAGAAGAAGTCCCCGAGCGGTACCGCGACCGCCGGTGTCGCGCTGCCTTCCCAGTGGATCCGCAGGATAAGTGACCGCCAGTTCACAGGGCGGGTGGTCAGCCACAAGTGCCGGATGGTCCCAGGGCCCTCCAGGTCGGCGAGGACCGCGGTGGCACCGGCCGGTATCCCGATGCTGGGCGACACCTTCCAGCCCTGGCCGAGGTCCCGGGCCGCGTTGGCGCCGGTGCCCTCGGTTGCCGCCCCGCCGGCGCCTTTCGCCCCGGTCGGGTTCTCCGGGCTGACCGATCGAGTCCGTCCGTCGGTCAGGCGTGAAACGCCGAGAATCATTGTCAACTCCAGTTCGCAGCAGGTCATGGTCAGAAGACGATTGCGTAACGCTGGTTGGCGCCTCGGACACGGGGCAGCCGTTCTACTCTGCTTAACCGGGCCGCTGCGGCGCTACCTGTCCTGCCTCCCGGTCTGGCGCACGAAGTCCGGGCGCGGAAGGCGCCCAGAGCGGGCGGAAGCATGCGTGGGATCGACGGCCGCCGTGGGGTCATGCGCGCCATCCGGTCCAGTGGCGGCGCTCCGGGTCCGGGTACGACAGGATCGGCATCTTCTCCTCGATCCACGGGTTCGTCTCCTCGTACCCGCTCTCGTAGCTCTGGGTCGCGCGGCGGAACACCTCGTCCGGCCGGGGATCCCAGTCGATCATCCCGCCGGGCTCGGTGTCCCGGACCGCGCCCGGCACGCCCTCGCCGTTGCCGTTGACGGCGCTGACCCGGTACTCCGCGACCTCGTCGGCCGCGGTGTCCAAGTGCTGTCGCTCCAGTCCACTCCCGATGAGGGTGAAGCTCTCCTGCCCGCGCCGACGGCGGTAGAGCCGGTACTCGTACGCCCCCAGCACCTCGCCCCAGGAGGCGAGGATGCCGCCCTCAACGCGGCGAACCCAGAGGCCATCGGGGCTGTGCGGTACCTCCGGGCTGACGTAAACCGGGTAGGGCCGCGACGCCTGTCCGGCTCGGGCCCGACCCTGTGCCACCACTCTCGCGTGCACTTTGGTCCCGGCTGCAACTCCGGTTACCGGGTAACGGGTGGCGGCGACGGCGGCCGCGACCTGCTGCCAGCTCTTTCCGCCATCGGTGCTGAGTTCGACGTGATAGCCGGTCGCCCCGGCCACCGGGGTCCAGACAAGCGTGAATCCCGTGGCGTGGTTCTCGGTGCGCAGCACCTGCGGCCTCCCCGGGGTCGGCGCCCCGGCGGTGTATTCCCAGCGATGACGGCCCGCCGGGATGCGCAGCACCAACTGATCCCCGGCGGGCTCGCCGGGCAGCGGCATCCCGTCCAAGTAGAAGGTCTGGCCCTGAGACGGGGCGCGGAGCCAGATCGCGGCCGCGTTGCGGGCATGCACTACACCGCCCAACTCATCACCCGTGGTGACGCTGATCGCCACTGAACCGTCGGTGGTGACTGCGAAGCCGGGCACCGCGATGTGGTCTCCGACGAACAGGGCCGCCTCGACGCGGTTCCCACCATGGCGCCGTACGATTCCCGCCGTACCACGAAACGCCACCCCGTCGGCGTCGTC
>NZ_DASRXP010000639.1:0-2991 GCF_035687465.1 Kribbella sp. | reverse complement strand
TGAGGCAGCCTCGGTCATGTCCGGTGGGTGTGAACCTGGTCGCGGACGGGGGTGGCGGGGTGTGCCATGATCGAGCGGACAGGTGTGGAGGAACGCCGGTGACCGGGTTGACCGGGAGGCCGGGGCGGTCCCGCCACTGTGACCGGGAGACCGGAAAGCCAGAACATCCGCACTCTGTCCGCCGCGGCCCCCCGTGGCGTACCAGCTGTCGAAGCGGGCGTGGACACCCGCGGACGAAGGGACTCCCCGCCGATGCGGCCTGCGCCACCCTCGACCGGCTTCCCGTTCACCGCGGTGGTCGGGATGGAAGACCTTCAACTTGCGCTGATCCTCGCGACGATCTCGCCGGCGATCGGCGGCGTGCTGATCCGCGGCGAGAAAGGGACCGCGAAGTCGACCGCGGTCCGCGCCCTGACCGAGATCCTGCCCGCCGTCGAGGTGGTCGAAGGCTGCCGCTTCTCCTGCGACCCCGAACACCCTGCTCCTGACTGTCCAGACGCCCCACACCTCACCGCTCGCCCCCCGCAGAGCGTCACCGACCGCACCTGGCCGGACCTCACGGGCACCGCGCAGAGCGTCACCGAAAGCACTGTGCCGAACGGGGTTGCCCGGGCGGCGCGGTTGGTGGAGTTGCCGGTGGGGGCTACTGAGGATCGGGTGCTGGGGTCGTTGCACCTCGAGCGAGCGCTTTCTGAGGGGATCACCGCCTACGAACCCGGGTTGCTCGCTGCCGCGCACCGGGGACTCCTCTACGTCGACGAAGTGAACCTGCTGCACGACCACCTGGTCGACGTCCTGCTTGATGCGGCGGCGATGGGTCGCGCGACCGTCGAGCGGGACGGGGTGTCGATCACCCACCCCGCGCGGTTCGTGCTGATCGGCACGATGAACCCGGAGGAAGGCGAGCTCCGGCCGCAGTTGCTCGACCGGTTCGGCCTGACAGTGGACGTGGTCGCGAGCCGCGATCCTGCAGTACGGGTCGAGGTGATGCGGGCGCGGCTCAGCTACGAGGCGGATCCGGTCGCTTTCATCAGCCGGTACGACGCCGCGCAGCGCGAGTTGGCCGAGCGGATCGTCAAGGCGCAGTCGTTGTTGTCCGAGGTGATCCTGACCGATTCCGCGCTTCGGCAGATCGCCGAGATCTGCGCTGCGTTCGACGTCGACGGCATGCGCGCCGACCTGGTCACAGCCCGTACTGCGGTCGCCCATGCAGCGTGGTCCGGACGGACGGTCGTCGAGGTGGAAGACGTCAGAGCCGCGGCGAAACTGGCGCTGCCGCACCGCAAGCGGCGCAACCCGTTCGACGCCCCCGGCCTGGACGACGACCAACTCGAACAAGCGATCAAAGACAGCACCCCGCCCGAAGACCCGGACGACGACCCAGACGGCGGCAACGACCCGAGCCGTGACGATCAAGGGGAGCAGCCCGACCAGGCACAGGGCGACGGCGACGACCCCGGTCGCGACAACCGAGGCGACAACGACCGGACTGATCAGGCATCGGCCGACAACGCCGGGCCAGATCAAGTCGAGAGCGCGGAGAGCGCTCCTTCCGGTCCCGCAGACGACGCTGACCAGGACAAGGGAAGCGCTCTCTCCGGCGCTGCTCCGACTGGCCAAGTCGTGGGCAGCTCCGAGCCGTACAAGGCCCGCTTGCTGAGTGTTCAGGCTGCAGGCTCCGGCGTCGCCGGCCGCAGATCCCGCGCGATCACGGAGGTCGGCAGAGTGGTCGGCGACCGCGCCCGCGCAGGTCGCGAATCCGGCCGCCCGCACCTCCTCGCGACGATCCGCGCCGCCGCTCCACATCAGCATGCCCGCGGCCGGTCGGGACCAGGCCTTGCTGTCCGCCCGGCCGACGTCAGGCTCTCCGTCCGCGAAGGGCGCGAGGGCAACCTCGTGCTGTTCTGCGTCGACGCCTCCGGCTCGATGGGCACGAAGAAGCGGATGGGCGAGGTGAAGACCGCGATCGTTTCCCTCCTGCTCGACGCCTACCAGCGCCGCGACAAGGTCGGCCTCGTCACCTTCGCCGGAGCAACCGCCACCGTCGCCCTCCCGCCGACCGGCAGCGTCGAGGCCGCAGTACGGCGTCTGGAGTCGTTGCCGACCGGTGGTCGCACCCCGCTGGCTGAAGGACTTCTGCAAGCTGCGGACGTACTACGGATCGCCGCGATCCGGGATCCCCGCAGACGGCCCCTGCTGGTGCTCGTCACGGACGGGCGAGCGACGGCCGGCGAGAAGGCATTCGCACGGGCCAAGCAGGCGGCCGACTGGCTCGCACATCAGGGGATCGCCTCCGTCGTCGTGGATTGTGAGCCGCGTCGCGGGGTTCGGCTCGGTCTGGCGGGGGAGCTTGCGGTCGATCTCGGCGCGGAGTACCTGGATCTCGGTGAGGTTGCCGCGGGCAACTTGGTTCGCGCGGTCACGGATCGGAGGGCTGCCTGATGCCGAAGGGCCAGCCCGACGTCATACCGCAGGACGGGTTGACCACCAGGCAGCGCCGCAACCGGCCGCTGTTGATGGTGCACACCGGTGAGATGAAGGGGAAGTCGACGGCGGCGTTCGGGATGGCGTTGCGCGGCTGGAACCAGGGCTGGAACATCGGGGTGTTCCAGTTCGTCAAGAGCGCGAAGTGGAAGGTCGGCGAGGAGTCGGCGTTCAAGGCACTCGGTCAGTTGCATGAGGCAACGGGTGAGGGTGGCGCCGTCGAGTGGCACAAGATGGGTGAGGGCTGGAGCTGGTCCCGCAAGGCGGGGACCGAGGAGGACCATGCGGCGGATGCGCTCGAGGGCTGGCGCGAGATCCAGCGCCGGATGGCGGCCGAGACGCACGATCTCTATGTGCTGGACGAGTTCACCTACCCGATGAAGTGGGGCTGGGTGGACGTCGACGAGGTGGTCGACACCCTCGCGAATCGTCCCGGTCACCAGTACGTCGTGATCACCGGCCGGAACGCGGACCAGCGACTGATCGAGGCGGCCGACCTGGTCACCG
>NZ_DASRXP010000638.1:0-10839 GCF_035687465.1 Kribbella sp. | reverse complement strand
TTGCTGGACGGGATGTTGCTGGACCGGAGCGGAATCGACCCGCGTACCAGGCTCGGCGTCGACGGACGCAACCTGTCAGGCGGTGAGCAGCGCCGCCTGCACCTCGCCCGCGCCGTCGCCACCCAACCGGACGTCCTGCTCATCGACGAACCGACCACTGGCCTGGACACCAACACCGCCACCGCCGTACTCCGTGCCGTCCGTCACCGACTCCCCCACACGGTCCTGGTCCTGGCTATGCATGAACTACCGGCCGACCCAGCAGCCCTCGGCACCGGCTGGTCCACGCTCTCGCTCGACTGAAGCCAAGCCGAACAGAAATCGCGCCGATTCTGTTCATAAGTGTTTGTTTCTCTTGACTACTGCTCGCTCTTGCGCACAGAATCCGGACGACACCCCCTTCCGTCCCCCAGGAGTGCGCTCGTGATTCCCATCCGCCCAGCGGCTGTGACCGCCGCTTTCGCCCTGATCGGCGGCCTGCTGCTGGCCACACCGGTCACCACCGCCCAGGCAGCTCCCGACGCGTTGACGCTGCGCTCGAAGGACCTCGTCGTCACCGTCGGCTCCGACTTCCCTCGCGTCATCCGGTACGCCGATGTCGCGTCCGGGCAGTCCCTCGGAGGTCAGCCGGACGCGATCTCCACGATCACCGTGAACGGCACCGCCCAGACGGCCCGACTGACCGGTGATCCGGTGGTGAGCGCGGACGGCGGCAAGGCGTCGTACAAGCTGGCCTTCGATGCGTTGCCCGGGGTAGAACTGGACGCCAGCCTGGCCGTGACCGGCCGGGTGACCACCTTCCGGATCGACGCCGTCCGGGACACTGAGACCAGCCGGGTCAACACGATCGACATCCCTGACCACGACCTGGTGTCCGTCGCCGGCACTGATGCCGGAGCGACCACCGCCTTCACCACGCTGGATCCGGATTCCACCCGGACCGCCGACAAGATCACCCCGGTGACGCCATCGACCGCGGCTGACGCTGCGCCCGTCGGAGCGGCGTACGCGTTCGTCAACACGAGCGGTCTGGCCGCCGGGATCGAATCGAACTCGGTGTACGACAAGCCGGCCGGGCAGTCCGTCGACGATGGCGCGCGGTTCTGGCACCAGGCCCGGAAGGCGGCCGACGGGTCCACCCGGGTCGGTGTCTGGAGCGGCCAGTGGACCTACCGCGGCGACACGTCGCCGTACACGGAGCCGTTGCCGTGGGCAAAGGTCGTGGTGACGCCGGACGCGAACAGCGACAGAACGGTCGACTGGCAGGACGGCGCGATCGCGTTCCGCTCGATCATGGTCGAGCCGCAGGGTGGCGACCAGGTGAAGGACCGGGTGGTCACACACATCCCGTTCAACTTCGCCAGCCAGGCGACGCATCCGTTCCTGCGCACGCTCGACGACGTCAAGCGGATCTCACTCGCCACCGACGGACTCGGGCAACTGGCGCTGTTGAAGGGCTACGGCTCGGAGGGCCACGACTCGGCCCACCCGGACTACGGCGGCAACTACAACACCCGCGCCGGTGGACTGACCGACCTGAACACCCTGCTGAAGAAGGGCAAGTCCTGGAACGCCGCCTTCGGCGTCCACGTGAACGCGACCGAGTCGTACCCGGAGGCGAACGCGTTCAGCGAGGACCTGGTCGACAAGGCGAGCAAGGGCTGGAACTGGCTGAACCAGAGCTACTACATCAAGCAACGCCCCGACCTTGCCTCCGGCAACATCGTCAAGCGGTTCCAGCAACTCCGGGACGAGACCGACGACAACCTGCAAGAGCTCTACATCGACGTCTACTACCAGTCCGGCTGGCTCGCTGACAGCCTGTCCAGGCAGCTGGCCGGCCAGGGCTGGCAGATCGCCACCGAGTGGGCCGACCGGTTCGAGCGCAACTCGCTGTGGTCGCACTGGGCGAACGACCTGGACTACGGCGGAGCCACCAACAAGGGGCTGAACTCCCAGATCATCCGGTTCGTCCGCAACCACGAGAAGGACGTCTGGAACGCCGACCCGATCCTCGGCCAGGCCTCCTTGGTCGAGTTCGAGGGCTGGACCGGCGAGACCGACTGGAACGCCTTCTACGCCAACATCTGGCAGCACAACCTGCCGGCCAAGTTCCTCCAGCAACAGCGGATCACCGACTGGAACCCGAACCAGATCAGCTTCACCGGCGGCGTCCGCGGCGCGGTCGAGAACGGCAAGCGCAGCCTGTACGTCGGTTCCGCGAAGGTGCTCGACGGCAACAAGTACTTGCTCCCGTGGGACGGCGACAAGCTCTACCACTACAACCCCGAGGGTGGCCCGACCACCTGGCGCGTCCCGGCTCCGCTGACAGGAACCAACAAGTTCACCGTCTACAGGCTCACCGACACCGGCCGGGTGAAGGTGACCACAGCTCCGGTCCGCAACGGCGTCATCACACTCGACGCCGAGCCAGGTCAGCCGTACGTGCTCTACCCCGACAAGGCTCCTCAACAGCGGGCCGCTCAGTGGGGCGAGGGATCGCACCTGAAGGACCCCGGCTTCAACGCAGGCGACTTGAAGGAGTGGAACACGAGCGGCGGCGCAACGATCGACAAACTGGAGAACGGCCAGCAGGTCGCCACACTCGGATCCCGGCAGACTTCTCTGCGGCAGCGCATCACCGGGCTCACCCCTGGCCGCACCTACAGCGCATCCGCCTGGATCGAGGTCGAGCCGGGCAAGTCGCGTGCGACCACCCTGGATGTTGACGGCAAGAAGGTGAGTGTCACCAGGTCGACGGCTAAGAACCGGGTCGCGGCCGATGACAAGCACGACCTCTACTACCAACGTGCTCGCGTCCTCTTCGTGGCCAAGGGCAACAGGGCGAACCTGACGATCGGCGCTGCCGCGGGCTCTGCCCAGGTGCGGATCGACGACGTCCGGGTCGTCGAAACCAAACGCCCTGCCGCCGGGCTGGTCGACGACTTCGAGAACGTCGATCAGGGCTGGGGGCCGTTCGTGAAGGGCGATGCCGGAGGTACGACCGACCCACGGACCAGTCTGGCCAAGAAGCACGCGCCGTACACGCAGGCCGGCTGGAACGGCAAACTGGTCGACGACGTGCTCGACGGCGACTGGTCGCTCAAGTCGCACGAGGAGAACGAGGGTCTCGTCTACCGGACCGCGCCCTGGACCGTCGACTTCAAGCCAGGGCACAAGTACAAGGTCAGCTTCGACTACGAGAGCGGCCAGGCCGGGCAGTACAGCTGGGTGCAGGGTGTCGACCGGCCGGGTTCCGTCGAGGTGAAGTCGACGCCGATCGGTGCGCAGCGGACGAAGACGACCTTCGACCAGGAGTTCGTGGCCGGCTGCGGAGGCGACTACTGGGTCGGACTCCGCAAGCTCTCCTCCGGCGGCGACCAGGCCGACTTCGTGATGGACGACTTCGCCGTCACCGACCTGGGCGCCTCGAACGAGGCCGCCGACTGTACTTCGCTCGCGCTGTCCGGGGCCGGTCTCAACGGCATGGTCTCGGGCGAGGCGAACACCGTGGTCAGCACCTTCACGAACAACGACACAGTGGCGGCCAAGGACATCACTCTCGCGCTGACAGCACCGGAAGGTTGGACCGTCGAGGCAGCTACTCCGGCGACCCACCCAACAGTTGCTGCCGGCACCAGTGTCACGACCGAGTGGTCTGTTACCCCGCCAGCAGGAGCTCCGGCCGGGAAGTACGTGCTCACGGCAACAGGTGGTGCGGCCAGCACCTCAGCCGAGGCGACCCTGCTGCCACCGGGGATCGTCCCGCAGTCGCGGATCAAGGTGGCTGAAGTGAGCAGCGAGGATGTAGCGACGGACGGTGCCGCGACGGAGGCGCTGGACGGAAACCCCAGCACACTTTGGCATTCCGCGTGGTCGGAGGTTCCGACGCCGGCGACCTACCCGCATCACATCACCCTGGATCTCGGCAGCACGTACGCCGTGGACGGGTTCAGCTACCTGCCCAGGCAGAGCGGCACGAACGGGATGTTCAAGGGCTACGAGATCTATGTCAGTGCCGACGGGCAGGACTGGGGTGCGCCGGTGAAGACCGGTGAGTTCCCCAACTCCCGCGAAACGCAGCGGGTGGACTTCACCGCCAAGCCTGGTCGCTTCCTGAAGTTCGTCGGGACGAGTTCACTCAACGGCGCCGTCTTCGGTTCCGCTGCTGAGCTGAACGTCTACGGGACCAGATAGCACGACAGCGGCGCCATCCCCCGCCCCGGAGGTGGCGCCGCTGCCGTGGTTCAGGAGAACGTCACTTGGTGACGTTGACGCTGACGGCCGCGCTGGCCGCCTTGCCGGTGACGACGCGGAACTTGTTCACGCCGACGCGGCCGCTCTTCACCCACACCGAGTAGGTCGCCTTGCTGGTCACCTTGGTGGTGGCCGGGAAGTTGACCCACTTGCCGTTCTGCAGCCGCTGCACCTGAACCGTGGTGCCCGCCTTGATCCCGGTGGTCTTACCGGTCAGTGAGACCTTGGACCACGCCTTCGCGGTGGTCTTGTCGGCCTTGATGGTGGCGGTCGGCGCGGCGGCGACGGTGCTCACCGAGGTGGTGCCGGTGCCGGAGGTCGAAGCGGCGCTGGCCTGCAGAGCGCCGGCGACACCGACCGCTCCGGCGGCGAGCGTGACCCCTGCGACGGCGGCGACGGAACGGCGGACCAACTGAGAACGAACGCGCATGATTCTGGTTTCCCCTCGTATGTAAGGGTTCTGGCGAACCCGACGTGAGAGGAGACGCCGCGTCGGAGGGATTAGTTGTGTTACGACTCCGTCTCGGGACTATCGGGCAACACCAGTCGCGCACAGGCACCACCGCCGGGTGCCGTGCCGAAGGTCAGCTCGGCGCCGAGCACCTTCGCATGCCCGGCCGCGATGGTCAGGCCGAGACCGTGGCCGACCCCTCGCTCGGCCATTCCGGACCGGAACCGACGGGGGCCCTCGGCAATCAGTTCCTCCGGATAACCGTTGCCATGATCCACTACCTCGATCGTCCGGCCCTGCACCGTGACCTCGATCGGCGGCCGCCCGTGCCGCAGTCCGTTCACGATCAGGTTGGCCAGGATCCGCTCGATCCGGCGCGAATCGGTGGACACCGCCTCCTCCGGACCGACCCGGTGCACCACCACGCTGTCCGGCGCGAGCGACTGCTGCATCCGCAACCGGCCGACCGCGGAGCCGACGAAGGCGCCGAGGCCGACATGCTCCAGGTCCGCCTGCTCGACGCCGGAGTCGAACCGGGCGATCTCCAGCAGGTCCTCCACCAGCCTTCTGAGCACCTTCGCGCGGTCGCGGACCAGCTCACTGGGTCGTCCGGGCGGCAGCAGCTCGGCAGCCGTCAACAGCCCTGTCACCGGTGTCCGCAGATCGTGGGCGACGTCAGCGGTGAACCGACGCTCCGCCTCGAGTTGGCCCCGCAGCGAACTGGCCATCGTGTCCAGCGCCGTCGCTAGCGACTGCACCTCGTCCCGGCCCTTACCGACCGCGTGAGCCGCTGAGGCATCGAGCTCCCCAGCGGCGATGCGTCGCGCAGTACCGGCCACTGCGACGATCCGGCGGGACAGGCTGCCGGCCGCGACCACACTGACCAGGGCAACCAACGCGACGGTGCCGATGCCGCCCAGGATCAGCGCCCGGCGCAGCGCGTTCATCGAGGGATCGTTGGGGGCATAGCCCTGGGCGATCGACAGGACCTTGCCGTCCTCGACCCTCGCGGCGGCCCACATCTGCCGGTTCGGCGAACCCGTCACGAAGGTGGCCACCTTGCCTGCCGTCACGACCTCGCGCAGGTCCGGCGGCAGGTCCGGGTCGTCCAGCCGGGAGCCGAACAGCGTCACCCCGTTGGTGTTGTAGCTCTCCGCGGCCAACTGGATCCGCTCGCTGGCGAAACCCCGGGTCCGGTCCAGTCGCGACGACTGGGCCTGCGTGTAAACCGCCACGCAGAGCACCAGGATCGCGAACGAGGAAACGAGCAGGAAGATCAGGCCTAGCTTGCTGCGAAGACCCACTTCAAGCCCGCAGCTTGTATCCGAATCCGCGAACGGTCTCGATCCGATCGGCGCCGATCTTGGTCCGGAGCCGTTGGAGGTGGACGTCGACCAGCCGGCCGTCGCCGCCCCACTCGTAGTCCCAGACCCGTTGCAGCAGCGTGGACCGGCTGAGCACGACGCCCGGGTTGTTCGCGAACTCGATCAGCAGCTTGAGCTCGGTCGGGGTGAGTTGCACGGTCGTGCCGCCACGCCGTACCTCCAGCGCCTCGCGATCGAGCTCCAGGTCGCCGAACGACTCGACAGTCGCTCCGCTGGTGGGAGCCGGCCGCTCGGGATCGACGACCGCCCGCCGCATCACGGCCCGCAGCCGGGCAACCAGGACCTGGGTGTCGAAGGGCTTCGTGACGTAGTCGTCCGCCCCCGCCTCCAGCCCCAGTACGACGTCCAGCGCGTCGCCGCGGGCGGACACCATCACGATCGGGACCGTGCTGCTCTCCCGGATCCGGCGGCAGACGGAGATGCCGTCCAGACCGGGCAGCATGATGTCCAGCATCACCGCGTCCGGATGGATCTTCTCGAATCTCTCGATCGCCTCCAGGCCGTCCTCGGCCGTAGTGACGTCGTACCCATGGCGTTCTAGGGTCAACTGGGTCGCCTCACGGATCACCGCGTCGTCCTCGACCATCAGGATGCGCGCTGCCGGTTCTTCCGGTACCACCGAAGTTCAGTCTCCCTTTTGGTCCCGCGAACTGACCTTGATCATCTGTCGACCGTTCCAACGGTAGACCTCGACCCGAGTTACAGATGGGCAGCAAACAGGGTCGTCGCCCTGGAATATCCCGGACTCTACGACCAGGTCACCCTGTTGGCCGGGATTGACCTTCAACTTGTCTGCCTTCACACCCCAGATCCGCCGCGGACCGGATGGTTCCAACTCCATCAGCACGGCCCCGTAGACGAAGCTGTCCACGGTGTGGATCATCACCACGAGCTGCGGGGCGGCGGAGCGCATCACGTTCACGGTGGGGCCGCGGGACAGGCATCGGTCGATGACCGTGCACTTGGCCAGCACGACCCGGAAGAAGCCTTCCAGGTTCTTGTCCGCGAGCAGGCTCAGCCGGACCTGCGCGAGGCTGACCGTGACCGGCGTCACCGGCGTGGTGGGCGTGGCCGGCTTTCGCTGGTCGGGGCCGGCGAAGTTCGTGGAGGGCTTGTCGGACGGCGTGGCCGGGGTGGACGGTACCTCGGCGCCCTCGACCCGCAGGCCGCCGCTGTTCGCACAGCCGGTCAGCGCCAGGAGGGCCACCAGGGCGATCGGCAGCAGCTGCCTAGCTCGCATGGGTGACCTCCCTCGCCTCAACTTCTCCCCCGATGATTCAGACAACTACCTTCCATAGTGCTGGTCCGACGTCACAACCGACGGCCGTGTACGTCGAATGGCCTCGGCAGTTCCGTTGCGGTTGAATCACAGAAGATGAAATAACCCTCACGTCACGACCTTGCCCGGATTCATGATGTTTTCCGGGTCCAGCGCGGCCTTGATCGCCCGGTGCACCGAGACCGCGACCGGACCGATCTCCTGGACCAGCCAGTCCCGTTTCAGCACCCCGACGCCGTGTTCCCCGGTGATGGTGCCGCCCAGCTCGAGACCGATCTCCATGATCCGGTCGAACGCGACCTGGGCCCGGCGGGCCTGCTCGGGATCGGCCGCGTCGAAGACCACGGTCGGGTGCATGTTGCCGTCACCGGCGTGCCCGAGGACGCCGACGGTGATGTCCACCTCGGCCGCGACCTGCTCGATCGCCCCGATGAAGTCCGCCAGCCTGGATCTGGGCACGCAGACGTCGTCGATCATCGTCGTGCCGAGCTGTTCGAGCGCGATCAGCGCGGACCGGCGGGCCTCGAGCAACAGCTCGCCCTCGGCCGGGTCCTCCGCCTCGATGCACTCGATCGCGCTGTACTGGCGGCAGATCTTCGCCACCATCGCGACGTCGGCCGCTCCCGCCTCGCCGCCCGCGTCGGACTGCGCGATCAGCATCGCCGCGGCCTCGGTCGGCAGGTCCATCCGCTTGTAGCTGTTCACCGCCTTGATGGTGGTGCGATCCATGATCTCCAGCAGGCTCAGCGACACGCCGCTGCGGATGATCTCGATGATCGCCTCGCCCGCTGCCACGCCGGAGTCGAACAGCGCCGCCATCGTGCGCGGCCGGGCCGCTTCCGGGCGGAGCGACAGGGTCGCCTCGGTAATGATGCCGAGGGTGCCCTCACTGCCCACGAGGAGCTTGGTGAGGTCGTACCCGGCGACCCCCTTGACCGTACGACGGCCTGTTCGGAGTACCTGACCATCCGCGAGGACGACCTCGAGGCCCAGCACGTAGTCCGTCGTGACCCCGTACTTCACGCAGCACAGGCCGCCCGAGTTCGTCGACAGGTTGCCGCCGATCGAGCAGAACTCCCAGCTGGAGGGATCCGGCGGGTAGAACAACCCCTGCTCGGCGACCGCGCGGGACAGCACCGCGTTGTACACGCCGGGCTGCGTCACGACGTACCGGTCGACCGGCTCGATGGCCAGGATCCGGTCCATCTTCTCCAAGGAGATGACGATGCAGCCGTCCAGCGCATTGGCCGCGCCGGACAGGCCGGAGCGCGCGCCCTGCGGCACGACGGGCACACCGGCCGCGGCGGCGATCCGCACCGCCGCCTGGACGTGCGCCGTCTCCCGCGCAAGCACCACCGCGATCGGCTGCCCGGCCGGGCAGAACATCGCCCGGTCGAACCGGTAACTCTCCATCCGGTCCGGGTCCGTGACCAGCGCCTCCGGCGGCAACGCCTCCCGAAGACGATCGACTACCTCACTCATAACTTGTGAGCCTAGGCGGTTACTTGCCGGTCGGCAGGGTGATCAGCGGGTTCGGGAGGTTCTGTTGTCCGAGATCTGGGACCAGCCGGCGCCGTAGTCGTGGAACTCCTTGGCGACGGCAACGAAGGTGGCCCTGGTGTCGAGCGACTTCACCTTCGGTGTGCGGCAGGTCCGCTGCCCTGCCACGACCGCACCGGTACCGCCACTGCTGTCGCAGGTGAGCGTCCGGCCGTCGTTGGAACCGCCGTACTGGATCAGGTAGGCGGTGGTCATCGCATACCTGGGCAGCCGTGAGTCCATCGTCACCTCGGCCCAGTACTGCGAACAACTGTCCCGGATCAACCGGATGTCGCCCCAGCCCGGCGGCTTGTCCTCCCGGTAGATCTGAGCTGACGAGATCGTTCTTGCACCCGGGCAGTTGGCCTCTTCGACGGCCTGAGCCGGTGTCGCCAGAGCGATCGCACCTGCTCCGGCCAGGCCCGCGGTGCTGAGCAGAATGCCCAGTGTCTTCATCGGAAACCCTTCCTGAGCGCACGCCCCGACGCGCACTCATGGGGCAGAGTACGCGAACCGCTCCTGACCCGACAGTCAATCCGGTAATCGGACGACGACACGCCGTGTGGTTCCACCCCTCACGCATCCTTCGGTCCCACTTCGCCCTTGCCGGAGACGTCGGTGACACAGACGACGTCTCCCGGTAAGGGCGAAGTGGGACCGAAGGATGCGAGAGGGGGCTCAGAGATTGCCGCGGCGGTCCTGTTCGCGTTCGATCGCCTCGAAGAGGGCTTTGAAGTTGCCTTTGCCGAAGCCGAGCGAGCCGTGCCGCTCGATCAGCTCGTAGAACACCGTGGGACGGTCGCCGATCGGCTTGGTGAAGATCTGCAGCAGATAGCCGTCCTCGTCCCGGTCGACCAGGATCTTGCGCTGCTCGAGCTCCTCGATCGACACCCGGACATTGCCGATCCGGGCCCGCAGTTCCGGGTCCTGATAGTACGAGTCGGGCGTGTCGAGGAACTCGATGCCATTGGCGCGCATGATGTCGACGGTACGCAGGATGTCGTTCGTGGCCAGCGCGATGTGCTGCGGGCCAGGTCCGTCGTAGAACTCCAGGAACTCGTCGATCTGCGACTTCTTCTTCGCGATGGCCGGCTCGTTCAGCGGGAACTTGACCCGGTGGTTGCCGTTGGCCACCACCTTGCTCATCAGCGCGGAGTAGTCGGTGGCGATGTCGTCACCGACGAACTCCGCCATGTTCACGAAGCCCATCACCTTGTTGTAGAACGTCACCCACTCGTCCATCCGGCCGAGCTCGACGTTGCCGACCACGTGGTCGACGGCCTGGAAGAGCCGCTTCGGGTGCCCCTCCGGCCGGACCACGGTGGTCTGCGCCGCGACGAACCCAGGCAGGTACGGCCCGTCGTACCGGCTGCGGTCGATCAGCGTGTGCCGGGTGTCGCCGTACGCCGCGATCGCGGCCCGGCGGATCGTGCCGTGCTCGTCGGACACGTCGGTCGGCTCCTCGAGCACGGTGGCACCCATCGCGCGAGCGTGCTTGATGCACTTGTCGACGTCCGGGACCTCGAGCGCGATGTCGGACACGCCGTCGCCGTGCTTGCGGTGGTGGTCGTTCAGCGGGCTGGCCGGCCGGACGCCGCCGCTGATGACGAACCGGGCCGAGCCGGCCTTCAGGACGAACGACTTGGCGTCCTTGTCGCCGGTCTCCGGGCCGGAGTACGCGACCAGGTCCATGCCGAAGGCGAGCTGGTAGAACTTCGCGGTCTGGGTGGCGTTGCCGACCACGAACACCACGGCGTCCATCGAGGTGACCGGGAACGGATCGGTGCTCTCGTCGTACGGCACCAGGCCGACGAGCTGCTTGAGCTGCTCGAGGTCGAGATCGGCGTCGAGCTCTGCGGGGGTGAGGTCGGTGCTGGTCATCGGGATCCTCCCGGTCGGGGTGTCAGCTTGGAGCTGAGCCTCGCGGT
>NZ_DASRXP010000637.1:0-19912 GCF_035687465.1 Kribbella sp. | reverse complement strand
CTTACCTCGTCCCGGACATCGGTACACGACTCGCCATCCGGTCCTTCCATCAGAGGACGAACAACGCGGCCAGGTCGGACACGGTCCGGATCTGTTCGACCGCCCGCAACCGCACCAGTGCCTCCTTGGCGGATCCGGAGGAGATCACGCGTTGCGAGCAGGCCAGGAACTTCTTGTCCAGATCGTCGTCTGTCATCGGCTTGGTGGCGCTGCCCTTGACCTCTTGAACGCGGGACCGCACCGGCTCCCGGCCGGGGATGTGCACGATCACCTCGGCGAACCGTTCCTCGATGGTGGGGTCCTGGAACACTTTGACCCGGTCCATCAGTCCGGCGTAGACGCCGTCCCGGACCCGGTCGTCGTCGAAGGTCTCCACCGTGATCTGGCCGTCCTGCAGTGCCGCCGACATCACATACCGAAGGCAGAACTTGCCCTGCAGTCCAGTGGCCGGGTAGTCGTAGATGAGCGGGACCAGGCCGGTGGCGTGCACGTTGACGTCGATCTGCTCGATCGCGGCGAGGTCCGTCTCCGACAGTTGCTCACGGCACTCGAACGTCGCGTCCAGAGCGCAGTGCGTGCCCGCGCAGCAGGGGTAGACCTTCATGTTCAGACCAGGGTCGACCAGTTCGAACGGCTCCCCCGGCCGGGCCGAGCTCCAGCGCTCCGCGTCTCCGTCGAACAGAGTGGTGAGGCCGAGCGGGGCCGTGAGCATGTCCTCGTTGGCGGTATAGCCATTGGCGGCAAGCAATGCGGCCAAGACCCCTCCGTGCGCGGACCAGCCGATGTGGAACGGCTTCGTCATCGTGCCGAAGTTCTGCCGGCTCCCGCTGGCCTGGGAGACTGCGATGCCCAGCGCGACCCGGAACTGCTCGGTGGACAGGCCCAGCAGCTTGCCCGCGGCAGCTGCCGCACCGAGCGGACCGAGTACGGAGGTCAGGTGCCAGCCCTTCTGGTACGGCACCGAGCCGAGCATCCGACCGGCCTTGCCCATCACCTCGGTACCCACCACGAACGCCTCGACCAATTGTTTGCCGGTGGCCTGGACCGACTCCGCCACAGCGAGAGCGGCCGGCACGATGACGGCACTCGGGTGGCCGTGGACATTGCCCTGAGTGTCGTCATAGTCGAGGGCGTGCGCCGCCGTACCGTTCACGAGCGCAGCCAGACTCGCGGAGGTCCGCAGGTCGGTGCCGAGCACGCTCGATTCCGGCTTACCACCTTGGCTTCGCGCCACCAGACCGGCACGTAAAGCAGTCTCTTCCGGCGCGCCGGCCAGGATGACCCCGATCGTGTCGATCAGTCCGCGCCCGGCCGCCCGCAGCAGCTCTGCCGGAGCGTCGGCGTAGCCGAATCCGGTCGCCCACTCCGCTAGTTCGGCCGTCGCATCATTGCTCGCACTCATAGCACCTTCTCCTTGGGAATGGTTGCCGACGGCCCTGTTCTCGGCGCCGACGCGATGACTCCACTGGCCTCGAGCTGGTCGATCTGTTGGTCGGACATGCCCAGGAGGTCCGACAGCACGCGATGGTTGTGCTCGCCGTACAGCGGCGACGCCCGATCGATCCGGCCCGGTGTCGACTCCAGCCGATAGCCCAGTGCGGGATACCGGCGCCGTCCGGCTTCAGCATGATCCACTTCGACGAACACCCCACGGGCAACCAGATGTGGGTTCTCGGCCACGTCCTTCCCGGTGCAGACCGGCGCGGCAGGCACACCCCGGCTCTGCAGTCGCTCGGCCAGTGTCCACTTGTCTTGCTGGATGGTGCAGGAGCTCAGTTCCTGGTGCAGTCGTACGGCGTTGTGCCGTCGCCCGTCCGCGGTCGCGAAGTCCGGATCGGCGGCGAGCGGACCACAGCCGAGCGTTTCGCAGAGCACCAGCCATTGCTGGTCGTCGAGCACCGCGATCGCAATCCACTCGTCCTCGCCCAGCGCGGGGAACGCATCGTGCGGAGCCGCGTAGGGCACAGCATTTCCCCGTGGTACGAACACCTCGCCGGTCTCCACCTGCTCCAGTAACAGCTCGCCGGCGAACTGCATGGCGGTCTCCCGTTGCGGGACCTCGACATGCTGGCCGCGCCCGGTCCGGCTGCGATACATCAACGCGGTCAGTACTGCGGCGGCGCCGTGCAGGCCGCCGATGGGATCCAGGTACGCGTTCGAGGTGAGCACCGGGGTCTCGTCCTCGCCGCCGTAGCCCATCAGGCTGGCCATCCCGGTCATGGCCTCCATGTTCGGTCCGAAAGCGACCGCGTAGGCATCCGGCCCGGAACTGCCGTAGGCGGGCATCTGCACCATGATCAGATCCGGACGGACCTCACACAAAGCCTTGTAACCAAGGCCTAGTGACTCCATCACGCCTGGCGAGAAGTTGTCGACCACGACGTCACAGACTCGCGCCAGATCAAGCGCGATCTGCACGCCGGCCGGGCTCTTGAGGTCCAGGCTCAGGGCTAGTTTGTCGTGGTTCTGGCTGTTGAACCGGAAGCTCCGGTTGTACGGACGCTCGCCTCTGATCAGGTCGGGGTAGCGAGATTTCTCCACTCCGGCCACGGTCTCCCGCCACGAGTCCATCCGCGACGGCCCCTCGATCTTGATCACCTCAGCGCCGAGGAAGGCCAGCGACCGGGTCGCCATCGGTCCGGCCCATGCGCCGGTGAAGTCCAGAACCCGGATGCCGTCCAGCGGCCGCGCGCCGGGCTGCCCGGCGGTCATCTCATCACCCCGTTCGCCTGCAGGGTCTGATGCTGATCGGACAGTCCGACCGAGCCCAGCGCTTGTCGGTCCTCTTCGCCGAGACCCGGTGCTGTCGTCACTACCTCGGCACGCGGAGTCGCCGACATCCGGAAGGCCGGCGCGATGACCGGATGACTCGCGTCCCCGGACCGCGCCCGCTGCCAGAACCCGCGCACATTAAGGTGTTTGTCGGCCCACAACGCCGGACCGTCCATCACCCGGCTGACCGGTAGCTTGCATTGGCGTCCTGCCGCAGTGACCTCGTCGCAGGTCATCGTCGCCGCCTGCGCGCCGATCAACTCCAGTGCCTCCGGCCAGTGCTTGAGCCGGTCGGCGAGATCGACGAACCGCGGGTCCTGTGCATGTTCCGGCAGTTCGAACACAGCACAGCAGCCCGCCCAGTCGTTCGGCCGAGCGGCGTACACCACCACCCAGCCGTCCGAGCAACGGAACAGGCCGACCAGACCTGATCTCGGAAGCCTCGCCTGGAACGTGCCGTTGTAGAAGTACCGCGCGGAGACCATCGCGTTCATCACGGCTACGGAATCGAGTACCGCTGTCTCGACGAACTGGCCGCGGCCTGACTGCTCCCGCCAGAGCAAAGCGGCGAGAATCGCGCCGTACGCGGTGATTCCGGCCGAGTACTGCGCCCTGGCCCCCAGCCCGTAGAGCGGGGGCTTCGGGTATTCACCGTTGAGCAGCATCACCCCGGACAGCGCCTGGAAGATCATCTCGGTCCCGGTCCAACCCTCGTGCGGGCCGGCACCGAAATCCGTGATGGCACAGGCGACGAGGCGTGGGTTGACGGCCATCAGCGCACGGCAGACGGCTTGCTCCCCCGCGACGACGACGTCACTGTCGGCGGCGAGTGCCGTCAACACGGCCATCCCTTCGGGTGATCGCCAGTCGAGCGTCATCGACTGCTTGCCGGTGTTCAGGTGGCGGAACAACATCGCGTCCACCGCCGGCGGACGGGCGGCTGTCCACGCGGCCGCCCGCCGTACGGGTGACCCGTCGACGCCTTCGATCAGCAGCACGTCCGCGCCGAAGTCGGCCAGGGTCCGTGCGCAGTACTGTCCCCCGACGTTGTCGCTCAGGTCCAAGACGCGGAGGCCGGCAAGCGCCGAGTCCTGTGCCACTTGGCCGTTCTGGTCGGTGTCGATGGAAATCTCCCTCCACTCGAGCTGGAGTCACAAGGCGGTGTCCTCGGACGATGCCGGTGCCGCGCTAGGGCTTGTCGGCGGTGGGTGCCGGCTCAGCCGACGAACCGTTGCTGGCGGCAACATCGTCGGCGGCGCCGTTGCCGGGGGCGCCGTCGGTAGCCAGGATCCGGGCTACCGACGGGATCTGACGACGCTCGCCTTCCTGCAACTTCTTCTGCTCCCCGCTCGCGTGGTGCAGCGCCCGGTACCCGATCGCGGCCAGGGCCCCGGCCCGGTATCCCATTGACTCCTGGGCCTGGTTGACCGCGAGCTTGGTCATCTGCAGCAGGAACGGTGGCCGGGCTGCGATCTTGGCGGCCAGGGCAAGGGTCTTCTCCTCCAACTCCTCCCGCGGCCAGACCTTGTAGACGATGCCCATTTCGTGTGCCTGGTCCGCGGTCAGCGACTGATCGTCCAGCAGGATCGCCTTGGCCCGGCGGGCGCCGACGTCCCAGGGCAGCGACATCCACTGGGGTGGACCGGGAATGAAGCGGGCATCGTCGGAGGCGACGATGATGTCCATCGCCGCGGCCACCTTCCAGCCGCCGAAGATGCACAGGCCGTGCACCTGGGCGATGGTCGGCTTGGGCAGGTCCCGCCACCGCAGCGGCATACCGAGCACGGTGTCGAAGGCGAACTGGAAGTCGCCGCGCAGCTCCGGGTCCAGCTTCGGCCGGTCGATGAGGTCCTGCTTCTGCTGCGGCGTACCGAGGTCGTGTCCCGCGGAGAACATCTTCCCGTTGGCCGCGAGGATGACCGCTCCGACGCCGTCGTCGGCCATCGCGGCCTGCAGCGCGTGGTCCAGTTCCTCCTGGAGCGGACGGGACAATGCGTTGCGGTACTCGGGCCGGTTCAGCGTGATCCGGGCGACCCGGTCCACGGTTTCATAGATGATGTTTTCGTACTCCATGTCCAGCTCCTTGGATGAACGACAGCGTGTGTGTCGGTGGTCTGGTGACGGGTCTGGGTCAATGCGGCCGTACGCCGACCGGCGCCGCGGCGTCGAGCAATGGGTGGTGGCAGGCCGCCTCCTGCCTGTCACCGAGCAGCCTCAGCTCCGGGGCGGTCTCGGCGCAGAGCACGCCGTCATTGAGCGGGCAGCGAGGGTGGAAGGTGCACCCGGACGGCGGCGCGGCCGGGTTCGGCACGTCTCCGGCCAGGACCGTTCGGCTGCCTCCGCCACGGCGCCGGCTGGGCACCGCGGCGAGCAGCGCACGGGTGTACGGATGCTTGGGTTCGCGGAAGATCTCGGCCACCGAACCGACCTCGACGATCCGTCCGAGGTACATCACCGCCACCCGGTCGACCAACTGGCTCACAACGGACAGGTCGTGGCTGATGAAGAGATAGGACAGATTCCGCTCCGCCTGCAGGTCCTGCAGCAGGTTGAGGACCTGTGCCTGCACCGAGACGTCCAAGGCGGACACCGGCTCGTCGCAGATCACCACCTCGGGGCTGGAGATCAACGCCCGGGCGATGCCGATCCGCTGACGCTGGCCGCCGGAGAACTCGAACGGGTGACGCGCGGCGTCCCCGCTGCTCAGTCCGACCCGCTCGAGCGCCTCGCCGACCCGGACGGCGCGCTCCGCACGGCTTCGCACCTCGCCGTGCACCACCAGTGGTTCGGCGACGATCTGCTCGACAGTCATCCGGGCGTTGAGGGACGCGTACGGATCCTGGAAGACCACCTGCAGTCGCCGGCGGACCTTGCGGAGCTCACGATCGCTGACCTTGGTGAGGTCCTGGCCGCGGAAGAGCACCTCGCCCGAGGTCGGCGGATCGAGCATCAGTACTGCGTTCGCGAGGCTGCTCTTGCCGCACCCCGACTCGCCGACGATGCCCAGCGTTTCGCCACGCCGTACGCTCAGCGACACTCCGTCGACCGCCCGCACGATCCCCGCGTCGCCCCGCCACTTACGCCCGGACGGCCGGTAGTACTTGCGAAGGTCGCGGCACTCGAGAACCGCGTCGGAATCGATGTCAGACATGGGTCTCGACCTCCAGCCGCGGCAGCTGCTCGGCATGGTGGCAGGCCGCGACACCCGGCCCGTCCGCCGCTGGCAACAGCGGCGGCATCTCCTCGCGACAGACGTCGGTCTGGTGTGGACACCGTGGGTGGAACGGGCAACCGGGTGGCGTGGCACCGGCCTCCGGAGGGCTGCCCGCGATGGCCACGAGCCGCTTCTTGTGAACGCCCGGTGTCGGTGCTGACAGCAACAGTCCTCTGGTGTAGGGATGCCGCGAATCGGCGTAGATGCTGTCGACCGGGCCCGACTCCACGATGCGACCGCCGTACATCACGTACACCCGGGTCACCACTTCGGAGACGACGTCGAGGTCGTGACTGATGAAGATCAGCCCCATCTGACGTTCCTGCTGCAGCTCCCGCAACAGGGTCAGGATCTGGGCCTGCACGGTCACGTCCAGGGCTGTGGTCGGTTCGTCGGCGATCAGCACATCCGGGTTCAGGGCGAGCGCGAGCGCGATCATGATCCGCTGCTGCATCCCGCCGGAGAACTCGTGCGGATAACTCTTGATTCGCTTGGCCGCATTGGGGATCCGGACGGCATCGAGCAACCGGACCGCTTCGGTGCGGGCCTGCGCAGCGGTCATCCCACGCCGGGTGACGAGCACCTCGGTCAAGGCGTTGCCCACCCGGAACACCGGATTCAGCGCGGTGAACGGGTTCTGGAAGATCATCGCGATCGGCTGCCCGGACCCGTCGCTCCTGCGCCGTTCCCGCCGCACCTGGTCGAGGTCCTTGCCAAGGAACTGCATCCGATCGGCGGTGACCCGGGCCGGCGGCGACTTCAGGATCCCCATCAGGGCGCGACCGGTGACGCTCTTGCCCGACCCGGACTCGCCAAGGATCCCGACTGCCTCGCCCGGCTGCACGGCAAAGCTCACCCCACGGACCGCGTCGATCGTTCGCTGCGCCAACTGGAAGCTCACCCGGAGGTTCTCGACCTCCAGCAGCGGCTTCGGCGCGGCACCGTTCTCGCGTGGGCCGGAATTGATCGTGCTCGTCATGACCGCTCCTGATTCTCGGGATCGACCAGGTCCCGGAGTCCGTCGCCGAGGAAGTTCACACCCAGCACCAGCAGCGTGATCGCCAGGCCGGGGAAGATCGCGTTCCACGGCTGCACGCTCAGGAACGCCCGGGACTCGCTGATCATGTTGCCCCAGGTCGGATCCGGCGGTTTGACCCCGATTCCGAGGAAGCTGAGCGCTGCCTCGTACAAGATCGCGTGCGCGAAGACGAAGGTGCCCTGCACAGCGGCCACACCGAGCACGTACGGCGCGATGTGCCGGAACAAGATCCGGAGCCGGGTGGCACCGACCGCGTGTGCTGCCCGGACGAAAGGCCGCTCCCGCAGTGCCAGGGTGGAGCTGCGGACCACGCGGATCATGATCGGAGCCTGGCCGAGGGTCAGCGCGATGCAGACGTTCCACACACCGGAGCCGAGGGTGGCGACGATGGCGATCGCCAGCAGCACACCAGGCACCGCCAGCAGGACCTCGGTGATCCGGCTGACCACCGCGTCGGCCGCCCCGCCGACGAAGCCCGCGACACAGCCCAGCGTCCCGCCGATCACGAGGGCCGAGAGGGTGACGACGAACCCGACCATCACCGACACCCTCGCGCCGATCAACATCCGGCTGAGCACATCGCGCCCGTACAGGTCGGTTCCGAAGAAGTGTGTCCCGGACGGCCCGGCGAGTCTGCTTGCCGACGGTGCCAACGGATCGAAGGGAGCCAGCAACGGCGCCGCCAGCGCCAGCAGCACGATGACGCCGACCACCACCAGGCCGATCTTCGACATCGGGCTCATATGGCGCAGCAGCTTCATCCTGGTCCGCCGGACCTGAGCAGGCGGCGCGACGGGCTCCGTCACGACATCCACGAGCACCGGTTGTTCCGGCGTGATGTCAGTTCTTCGCATAGCGCACCCTCGGATCCAGGAAGCCGTAGAGGAGGTCGACCAGCAGATTGATGACGACATAGATCACGCTGATCAGCAACACGATCGCCTGGATGACCGGATAGTCCCGGCGGTCGATGCTTGCCAGCAGCAAGGTTCCGAGACCGGGCAGGTTGAACACCTGCTCGGTGATCACACTGCCGCCCAGCAAGGCCCCGAAGTTCAGACCCACCACGGTGACCACCGGGATGAGCGCGTTCTTCAACGCGTGCCGGTAGCGGATTCTCAGCCGGCTCAGTCCGGACGCCTCGGCCGTGACGATGTAGTCCTGCGACAGCACCTCGAGCATCGACGCCCTGGTCATCCGGGCCACGATCGCCAGATACAGCGCCCCCAGACTCACCGCGGGAAGGACGAAACCTCTGAGGCTGCCGAAGAAGTCCTCGCTGAACGACCGGAACCCGAAGGTGGGGAACCAGTGCAGCCGCACCGCGAAGAGCAGCAACAACATGATGCCCAGGAAGAAGCTCGGGATCGAGATGCCGACCAGGCTGGTGAGCAGCACCGTCTTGTCGGTCAGCTTTCCCCGCCGGGTCGCGGCGGCGACACCCATCGGCACCGCGACCACGATGGTCAGCAGCGTGGCGAACAGCGCCAGCACCAGGGTGACCGGGAATCTGGTGAGGATCAGGTCGGCGACCGGACGTGAGGTCGGCACCGACTGGCCGAGGTCGCCGGTCACCACGTTCCCCAGCCAGTTCAGGAACTGCGGGATCAGGGCCTGGTCGAGCCCGTACTGCGCCCGCAGGTCCGCCACCCGTTCCGGCGTCGCGTCCTCGCCGAGCATCGCCACCACCGGGTCACCGGGGATCAGCCGGATCAACATGAAGATGCCGATACTGAGCAACAACAAGGTCAGCAGCGTGCTGCCAAGCCTCTTGACGATGTAGGTCACCATGCGCGGACTCCCCCTCCGACCGTCATCACGACGAGATCCAGACGTTCCAGACGATCAGCCAGTCATAGACGTTCGGCGCGAAACCGCTGATCTTGTTGGACACACCCACCGCGACATCGTTGATGTACAGCGGGAGAATCACCGCGTCGTCCTTCAGCTTCTTCTCGAGGCCGGCGAACAACTGGTTGCGCTGCGTCTGGTCGATCGTGGCGGAGGCCTTCTCGAAGCCCGCGTCGTACGACGGATCGCAGTACCCGTACTGGTTCTTGGCGGAGCCACCGCCGCAGTAGTACTGGTTGTAGAACAGGTCCGGCGACGCCCGGAAAGGGCTGCCCGTGGACGACATCTGATAGTCGCTGTTGGCCGTCCTGGTGATGAACGTGGTCTGATCCATCTTCTGCACCGTCAGCTTGAGGCCGACCGCTGCAGCCTGCTGCTGCAGGATGACCGCGTTCTGCTCCTGATAGGGCGGGCTGCCCGCGAAGACGACGATGGGCTCGCCGTTGTAGCCCGCTTCGGCCAGCAACTTCTTGGCCTTCTCAGGATCGTGCGCGTAGGGCCAGTAGTCCTCGGCGTCCTTGAGGTACCAGTTCACCTCCGGCGGATGGAAGCTGTTCGCGACCCGGCCGAAGCCGAAGGCCGTGACGCTGAGCATGGCGGACTTGTCGATCGCGTACGTGAGCGCCTGCCGGATCCGGGGATCATTGAGCGGCCCCTTGCCCAGGTTCATGCTGATCGACACCGAGCCGGAGCCCGGTCCTGTGAGCACCTTCGCGTCGGGCAGCGAGCTGAACCGTTTGATGTCGGAGGTCGGAACCCGCGGCACCAGGTCGAACTCACCTGTCTCCAGTCCGGCCGCCGCCACCTGGTCGTCCGCGACCAGCAAGAACTCAAGGGTGTCGATCAGGGCAACCTTGCGGCCGGCCAGCCCCTTGGCCGGTGTACTCAGTGGCTTGTAGCCGGCGAAGGGCTTGAGCACGCCTCGCACCTGCGGTTCAAATGACTCGATCCGGTAGGGCCCGGTGCCGATCGGTGTGGTGGCGAGCTTGCCGCCGTCGGCCGATCCGGTGGGCACGATCGGTACCACGATCGGATTGGCCAGGTCGGCCGCAAGCCCACCAGACGGACGTTTGAGGTGGATCGCGACCGTATGGTCGTCCACTACGTCGACGCTCTCGACCGAGGAGAGATTGGCCTTGCCGAGCGACTTGGAACGGTAGTAGTCCAAGGAGTACTTCACGTCCGCGGCGACCATCGGCTTGTCGTTGTGGAACAGCACGTCGTCGCGCAGCGCGAAGGTGTACGTCTTGGCGTCGTCGCTCACCTTCCACGACTTCGCCAGCATGGGCTGCGGGACGAGCTTGTCGTCCAGCGCCGTCAGGCCTTCGTAGGCCGAGCGCAACAGGTTCCAGCTCGATGCGCCGACGTCCTGGAAGGGGTCCGACGTCTGCATCCCGGTCCACAGCCGCACGCTGACCTTGCCGGCGGGCTTGTCGGGCATGGCTTGCTGACCGCCACCGGCGGTATTGACCGCACCGCTGGGATTCCCGCTGCACGAGGCCACCACGACACATACCGCGACAACCAGTCCTGCCAATCTGAGTCTTTTCTTGCCCGCGCTCACATTCCTCACCTTTCAGCCGTACGGCCTCACTTAGCGGCGGTGCTGTCGAGTCGCTGCATTCCCGGATTGTTCCGTTCTCCGGAACGCATTTCCGCTGTCGGGAACAGTTGAATCAGTGAAACAGTCTGCCCACCTGGTGTCAACGGTTGAGTTGCCGGGAGCCCCTACATCAGCAGGGTGACTTTTCCGAACTTGCCTCCGGCCGCGAAGTACTCGTAGGCGTCATGCACCTCAGCGAGCTCGAAGGTCTTGTCGACGACCACGCGCAAAGCCCCGGTCTCGAATGCGGGCAGCACCTGGCGCTCAAGGCCACGTGCCAGCGCGGCCTTCTCCTCGAGCGACGACGACCGAAGAGTGGAGCCGTGGATCCGGGCCCGCTTGCCCATCAGGTGCAGGGCGTTGAACTCGGTCTTCGCGCCGCCACCGACCCCGATGAAACAAACCCGGCCACCGGGCGCCAACGCGCGCAGAGCATTCGTCAGATTCGCCGCACCGACCAGTTCGAGGACGACGTCGAACGGACCATGCTCACCGGCGGCGTCGGAGCCCGCCTCGGCGACCACGACCGTCGCACCGAGGTGGGTCACCTTCGCTGCCATAGCAGGGTTTCGTACTGTCGCGACCGGGACAGCACCGGTCAACGTCGCGAGCTGGATCGCCGCCGTACCGACGCCGCCCGCTCCCCCGTTGATGAGCACTCGCTCGCCGGGACGCAGTTCCCCCTGGCCGAACAGGGCGTCGTACGCGGTGCAGTAGATCTCCGGCAGGCTCCCGGCCTCCGGCCAGTCGAGCAGGTCGGGGACAGGCATCAGCAGGCGTTCGTGCACGGTGATGAGCTCTGCCTGACCACCACCCCCGACGATGCCCATCACGCGCCGTCCGACTTCGAAGCGCGTCGCACCGGGACCGCGCTCGATCACCTCGCCGGCGAACTCCAGGCCAGGAATGTCGGCCGGGGCGCCCGGCGGGGCGGGATACCGGCCGCGGCGCTGGAGGATGTCCGCGCCGTTGATCCCTGCGGCCCTGATCCTGACGAGCACCTCTCCGTTGCCTGGTTGCGGGTCGGGTCTTTGCTGAAGCTCGACGGCACCTTCGACGATCACTGCGGCCAACATGCTTTGTCCTCCGTTGTTCCTGGAATCGATTCCTCGGCACGGACGTCAACGCTTCGGATGAGTAGATGGGGCCGGGCACGGAGGCGGTAGTTCACCCGCAGCCGTTGCGATCGCAGCAGATAGGCGGCTGCGGCAGCTGCCACGATCAGCGAGACGGCGCCACCGAGTGCGATGGTGTAGCGCGCGCCGAACCTCTCGCCCACCCACCCGATCAGCGGTGCGCCCATCGGCGTGCCGCCCATCAGGATCACCATGTACAGCGCCATCACCCGGCCCCGCATGGCGGGATCGGTGTTGAGCTGTACGACGGCGTTCGCGGTGGTCAGCATCGTCAGAGCCGTCAGGCCGACCGGAATCAAGGCGAGGGCGAACGTCAGGTAGGTCGGCATGACCGAGGCAACGACCTCAGCCACGCCGAACAAGAACGCCGCACCGATGACGACGCCCACCCGCGGTCTCTCCCGTCGGGCTGCCAGCAGCGCACCGCCGAGCGAACCGACCGCCATGACCGATACCAGCAAGCCGTACTGCTCGGCGCCACGCTCGAACTCGACCCGCGCCATCAAGGCCGTCGTCAGCTCGAAGTTCACGCCGAAGGCGCCGACCAGGAACACGACGACCATGACGATCGTGATCTGCGGTCGCCCCCGGATGTAGGCCAGCCCTTCCCGGATCTGCCCCTTGCCGCGGATGACCCGGGGAATCAGCTGCAACTCGTTCGCCCGCATCCGGGTGAGCGCGAGAACCACCGCAAGGAACGTCAGGGCGTTGATCAGGAAGACAGGACCGATATCCACCACCGCGATCAGCAGGCCGGCCGCCGCCGGCCCCGCGACGCGGGCGGCATTGAAGGTGGCGCTGTTCAGGCTGACCGCGTTCGGCAGATCGGTACCGCCGACCATCTCACCGACGAACGTGTGCCGAGCCGGAAAGTCGAACGCGGTCGCCACGCCGAGCACGGCCGCGAGCACATAGACGTGCCAGAGCTGCGCGGTGCCGGTCAGCACCAGCACACCCAGCAACAGAGCCGACGCCCCGGAACTCAGTTGGGTCGTCATCAGCAGCTTCCGCTTGTCGACGCGATCGACGATCAGACCGGCATAGGGCGCCAGCAGAATCGGCGGCAGGAACTGCAGACCGGTAGTGATGCCGACCGCGACGCCCGACTCGTCGCTCAGCCTGGTCAGGACCAGCCAGTCCTGCGCGACCCGCTGCATCCAGGTTCCGATGTTGGACACGATGGCGGCGCAGAACCAGAGCCGGTAGTTGAAGTAGCGGAGCGCCCGGAATGTCGAGCTCATGAGCTGGTCTCTGGGCGATCAGCTGTTGACCGAGACATTCCACATGATCAGCCACTCGAAGGCATTGGCATTCAGTCCGGTGACCCGCTTGTTCACGCCGAAATCGACGTCGTTGAAATACAGCGGCAGAATAATCGCGTCGTCCTTGAGCTTCTTCTCCAGTTGCGCGAAGAGTGCATTGCGCTTGGTCTTGTCGGTGACGCCGGCCGCCTGGTCATAGATCGTGTCGTACCCCTTGTCGCAGTAGCCGTAGCGATTCTTGCCCGCGGCACCGCAGTAGTACTGCACATAGAAGAGATCTGGCGTCGTCTGGAACGGACCGCCGGCCGAGTACATCTCGTAGTTGCCGCTCTGGGTCCGTTCGATGAAGGTCGTGTGATCGATCTTGTCGACCTTCAGGTTCAGCCCCACCGCCTTGGCCTGCTGCTGCAGGATCACCGCGTTCTGTTCCTGGTAAGGCGGCGCGCCCGCGATGACGGTGATCGGATCGCCGTCGTAGCCGGCCTCGCTGAGCAACTGCTTGGCCTTGTTCGGGTCGTACTTGTACGGCCAGTACCCGGAGGCGTCCTTGGTGTACCAGTCGACCTCGGGCGGCGTGTAACTGTTGGTCAGCCGGCCCTGACCGAAGCCCGACGTCTGCAGCATCGCGCTCGGATCGGTGGCGTACATGATCGCCTGCCGGATCTTCAGGTTGGCCACCTCGCCCGCACTCGCGTTCAGGTTGATGGCGATCCATGCCGATCCGGGACTGGCTGCCACGTCCACGTCGGGCAGATCGTTGAGGCGCTTGACGTCTTGCGGCGGTACGCGGGTGATGATGTCGAACTCGCCCGTTTCCAGACCGGCGGCGGCCACTCGATCGTCCGCTACGTAGACCATTTCAACGGTCTTCACCTTGGCTACCCGACGGCCGGCGAGCCCGGACGGATCCTCGTCGACCGGCTTGTAACCGGGATACGCCTCCAGCACGGCACGGACCTGCGGTTCGAAGGATTTGATGGTGTAGGGGCCCGTGCCGATCGGGGTCTTGGCCAGGCCGTCCTTGTCCGCCGACCCCTTCGGCACGATCGGGATGGCGATGGGGTTCCCCAGATCCGCCACCAGGGAGGCTTTCGGTCGGCTCAGGTGCACCTTGACCGTCTTGTCGTCAACCACACTGACGTTGTCGACCGCATTCAGACTGGACTTGTTGGCGGCGTACTGGCGGAAGTAGTCCAGTGAGTACTTCACGTCGTCCGGTGTCACCGGTTTTCCGTTGTGGAACGTCACTCCTTGACGCAGCACGAACGTGTACTCCGTCGCGGCGGCGTTCGCCTTCCACGACTCCGCGATGAGGGGGTGGGGTTGCAGTTTGTCGTCGAGTGCGACGAGTCCCTCATAGACGTTGCGGAGCAGTTGCCACCCGGGCGCGCTGGTGTCCTTGAACGGATCCGTTGTGGCCATTCCGGAGTACAGCCGAACGACGACCTTCCCACCGGGCCCGCCGCCCGTGCCCGCGGCGGAGGTGTTGTCCGAGCCGGCCGAGCAGGCGACAAAGGAGGAAACGGCAAGAATCGCGGCCGCTGCGACCAAACCTCGCTTCGCCCGCCTCTTCCTCTTCGCGAACCGGATAACGCCGGAGGTGAGGCCTCGACGGCCTGCCGGCCGATTGATCTGGTGTGGGCTTTTGTCGCCTTCCACTGCCATCTCCAGTTCTCCGCGCTAAGACGGGGACGTAGCTGTAGCCAGGAGCCCTGCGGCGCAGGCGAAAAGCAATTGTTCCGTTGAGTGGAACACCGGTCGGCAGGGAGGAACGTTTGGCCACTAAAACACCGCGCCAAAGGTCTGTCAACGGCTCGGGGCGGCTCTGCAGAAATCGTGCACACGACGCGACAAAGCAGGGAGAACTCTTGCCGGGCGCGCGGAAATGCCTCGTTGGAATTCGTCCGAGCGTCAGTTCGCTCGAGCCGTCAGCTCACCCGAGCGAGGATGCGCTCTCCGGTCCGACGTTGCCGATGCGGCGCGACAGAGCCGCGGTCTCGGTCAGCAGCAGGCCTGCGATCTCATCGACGTGGGTGCGAATTCGATCCAGCGGCCCGCCCACGCACAGCACGACGACCGGCTCGCCGCCATCGTTCAGCACTGGCGCCGCGACCGCACCCACGCCCGCGATTCGTTCTCCCAGGGAGACGGCATATCCCTGCCCGCGGATGAGCTCGACCTCCGCACGGAGACGGTCCACTTCCACGGGAGTCTGATCGGTCATCGCCACGAGTTCGCGGGAGAGGTAAGCATCGCGTTCCTCTGGCGCTATGAACGCGAGAAAGGCCTTCGCCGCCGCACCGGCGTGCAGGGGAACGGCCTCCCCGATGGTCGCGGTCAAGGTGATCGCCCGGTTCGGCACCATCGATTCGACGTACAGGCGGGTGAACCCCGAGCGGATGGCCAGGCTGACCGTCTCACCGGATTTGTCGCACAACTGCCGCATCGGCTCCCGGGCCAGGCCGCGGATATCGATGTGCTGTGCGTAGGCCTGGCCGAGCGCCCATGCCACGGCGCCCAGACGGTAACGCCGATTCGACGGAATCTGCTCCAGTAGACCCTTGAGGCACAGGGTCGCGACGATCCGGTGAACGACGCCCTTGGCGAGACCGAGTTCCCGCCCGATTTCGGAAACGCCCCAGCTGGAATGATCGGGACGCGCGAAAAGGAGCAAAACACTCAGGGTCCGCTCAGCGCCGACCAAGCTGGTGCCCTCAACGCCTTTATTGTCAGCAGCGTCCGAGTACATGGCTCTCCTCCCGAGACCTGCCGCCGGCAACCACCCGGCCGATCATTTGGCACATCGTAGACCGCAAGGCGGGCCTGGCCCATCAAGTCCGCCGAGGCGGGTGGCTAGGTCACGGTGTTCCGTCGAAGGCTTCGCGGAGGTCGGGGAGGAAGGTGGCGAGGTGGTTCATCTCGGCTGCGCAGTGGTGCAGGAGTCCTACTCCTAGCTGTTCGAGGTTTGGTGGACCGGCGGGTGCACGTCCTGCCGGGGGCTGGGCTACTGACGCGGGTGGCAGGTCGAACTGCTGGGGGTAGTTCAGGAAGAAGCGGCTGCGCATCTCCGAGCCGGATTCGGTGGCGCGGACCTGGTGGACGATCCATCCGAAGGCGACGGGCGCGATACTCGGTCCCACCCTGCCGACGATGACCGTCTCGCCGACCGGGATGTCGTCGAAACCCATCCGGGCGGGATCCATGAACCGGATCGCCAGCGGCACCAGGTGACCGCCGACGTACTCGTCGACGTACGAGACGTTGCCGATGTAGCGCTGCTTGTCGGTGAGGTCGCGGTCGCCACTGCGCGGTTGGCCGACGGCGCTGAACTGGTGCGCGTCCGGATGCCAGAGCTTGTACCGGGCGGACTCGCTGCTGTGCCAGCCCATCCACCAGTCCCACATCTCACCGGTCACGCCGGGCATGTCGGTCAGGATCGACACCGCGACCGTGCCGTCATCCAGGGTCGTCCAGCCGGTCTCCATCGCGTGGTGGCCGGGCCGGGTGAGCATGCGGACCGCATCGGACGGGCCGTAGCCGTACTCGGTGGGAGCCATGCCCGCCAGCAGCGCCTCGTTGACCTGCGGCTGCACCGGCAGGGTGCGCTCGCTGAAGAACGAGGCGTACGGCTTGGCGCGATCTGCCTCTCGGTAGCCCAGGTAGCGCGGTTCGGCCTGATAGGTCGGGGGGACCGGCGAAAGGTCCGCCCCACTGATCTCGTAAGTAGCCATGCTTCGACTGTACTGAATAGTACAATCAAGATCGAAGGGCTAGGGCGTGTGAGCATGATCAACGTGGAAGGCGGAATACGGTGAAGGCACCTCCGGCGACAGAACGCGGCCGGCGTACCCGGACCGCGATCCTCACCGCGGCAGCAGAGCTCATGCACCGACATGGTCTGGCGGGGCCGTCGATCGACGACGTGCTGGTGGCCAGTGGCACCGGCAAATCGCAGCTCTACCACTACTTCGACAATCGCCAGGACCTGGCGGCTGCCGTGCTGTACCACCAGTTCGATCGCGTGATGGCAGCCCAGCCGGCGCTCCATGATCCTGCGTGCGCAGATCTTCAAACGTGGCGCGACCAGGTGTTGAAGGCCCACCGCGCCAGCGGATACGGGATGTGTCCGCTCGGCGCCTTCGTCGGTCAGGTCGATGACGAGCCCGAGCTGAGCAGCATCCTCGCCGACCTGTTCAACCGCTGGGAGCAAGGTCTGGCCGAGTTGGTCTCACGCGCCCGCGACCAAGGCAACGTGCGCTCGGACATCGCCCCCAAGGACGCAGGGCAGCTGCTGCTCGCCGCGTTGGAAGGCGGCACCATCTTGGCCCACCTGCATCGGAAGCCGACTGCCCTGAAGCGCTCCCTCGACTCCGCGATCGCCGTACTGACCGCCAGGGACGCTTCCGCCGTTCGCCGCCGGACCGACTGATCCACGGGGTGGCACGCGGCTTGCAGACGGGGAATGGTTGGGAGGGGGTGTTGCGCAGTGGAGCTGGAGATGGCGGGACGTGTTCGAATCCAGTTGGAGTTGCAGCCGGAGATGGTCGCGTACGCGACGCTGTTGCAGTTGCCGGCGGCCGGGATGGACGAGCTCGTCGACCGCGAGCTGGGCGACAATCCGGCACTCGAGCGGGGCGGCGACCTCTGCCGTCAGCCCGAAGGTGTCGAACGGGTCGAGATCGAGGGTGGCGACCTGGCGAAGCTGCGGTCCGATGCCGGGCTGCTGGTCGTGCAGGCGGACCGGCCGATCGTGGACCATGTCGTCGGGAGTCTTGACGAGCGTGGGCGGTTGGCGAGTACGACGGATGAGATCGCCGCTGATCTGGGTGTGGGTACTGCGCGCGTGGCGGCCGCGCTGACCGCCGTACAGGAGGTTGGTCCGCCCGGCGTAGGTGCGCGTGATCTGCGGGAATGCCTTCTGCTGCAGCTCGATGCGGCGGACAGGCAGGCGGCGAGCACGGTGGTCAGGGCTGTGGTGGATCGGCATCTCGATGAGCTGGCGGGCGGACAGTTGGAGCGGGTCGCCGAGGCGCTGGGTGAGCCGCTGGTGGAGGTACAGAAGGCGGCCGCGTTCGTCAGGGAGCGGCTGGTGCCGTTCGTGGCGCTGGATCTCGGGTGCTGGCCGCCGCGGGCAGCCGGCGCTCGGGCCGAGGTTCTGCGTCCGGACTACGTGTTCGTGGACGAGTTCACCGTTGTCGTGGCCGAGGAGGCCCGGCATTCGCTGATGATCAGCCCCGCCTACCAAGCGGCCGGGGCGGCGGTGCAGGAATCACTCTCGAGGGCGAGGCTCTTCCTCAGCCGTCTGCACCGGCGCTGGCAGACCATGCGGGCGGTCGGCGCGGCCATCGCGGACAGGCAGGAAGCCTTCCTGGCCGGGAGATCCAGCTGTCCGGCTCCATTGACGCGCGCGGAAGTGGCGAGCTCGATCGGCGTGCACGAATCAACCGTTTCCCGGGCGGTGTCGGCCCGCTGGGCGCAGCTGCCGTCAGGACGGATCACCGCGATGGCGGACTTCTTCGGCGTTTCGGCCGAGCCGCGCGACGCGGTCCGCGAGTTGATCGCGCAGGAGACCCGGCCGTTGTCGGACGGCGAGATCGCGCGGCTGCTGTCCGGCACGGGGCACCCGATGGCTCGTCGTACGGTCGCCAAGTACCGGGCTCAGCTCGGGATCGCGGCGCAGTCCCGCCGGTGAAGCGAGCTTCGCCTCCGCGGGTCCGTCAGCGCCCGGCGGCCGAAGCCTGCTTCGTCTCCTGAACCAGAAGATCCTGGCACGGATCGTGCATCCCTGAGGTCGAACAGTTTTCGCGACCAGGGAGGGTCTTCGTGCAGCAGCCCGATCCGGTCCAGGAGCTGGAGCTCGCGACACGGGCTCTCGACCTCCGCGACCGTGCAGGAGCCGACGCGGCACTGCGTTCCACGGTGACCAGCCTCGCGGCGACCAGACCGCCGGCGACGCCCGAGCAGGTGGCCCGGCTGGTGAGTCAGCTTCGGCCGCTCTGGGGCCGGCTCCTTGACGGGGCCGATCCGGCGCGGGTCAGCACGTTGCTCGGGCTCGAGCTGGAGGGACTGAGCAGTGAGGACCGCCAGCTCGAGGTGGCTCGTGGGCTGGTGCGGACGACCTGGGACCGGTTCGCGGCCTTGACAGGTGAACCAGGAGAAAGGAAAAGCGTGATGGCGGGTTACGGGTACGAAGGCTCGTTCGGTCAGGGCGAGATCTACGCCGAAAGCGGCGAGTTCGGCGAAGGCGAGCAGTACGGCGAGTACGGCCAGGGAGAGCAGTACGGGGAGTTCGGCCAAGGCGAACAGTATGGGGAGTACGGGCAAGGCGAACAGTACGGCGAGGGCGAGAGCGAGTATGGCGAGAGCGAGTTCGGTCAAGGCGAGCAGTACGGCGAATTCGGCCAAGGCGAGCAATATGGCGAGTACGGCCAAGGCGAGTTCGACGAACTGCAGGAGGCCATGCCGGGCGAGCTGCAGCAGTTCGAGGCGGAGCTGCAGGAGCTGGCCGGGGAGTTCTCCAGCCCGCTCGGCGAGCAGCAGGAGATGGAGCTGGCAGCCCAGCTGCTGGAGATCCGGGACGAGGCCGAACTCGAGCAGTTCCTCGGCAAGCTGATCAAGGGCGTGGCCAAGGGGGTGGGCGGCTTCATCGACTCGCCGACCGGCAAAGCGCTCGGCGGGATCCTGAAGAACGTCGCCAAGAAGGCGTTGCCGATGGTCGGCGGCGCCATCGGGACGTTCGTTGCCCCAGGCATCGGTACGGCGATCGGCACCCGGCTCGGCAGCATGGCGACCAAGCTGTTCGAGGCCGAGATCGGTGAGCTCGAGGGCCTCGGCCAGGACGAGGCCGAGTTCGAGGTAGCGCGCCGGTACGTCCGGTTCTCCGCCGCGGCCACCCGCAACGCGGCGCTGTCCCCGCGGCGCGGACAGCCGCAGAGACTTGCCCGTGCGTCGACTTTCGCGGCAGCGCGACGACACGCCCGCGGCGTCGCCCGCAGCTTCCCCTCGCACGCGCGGCCGGCTCAGTGGCGCGGCTCC
>NZ_DASRXP010000636.1:0-8428 GCF_035687465.1 Kribbella sp. | reverse complement strand
GCCCTGGTGCGGGGTGTCGGGGGTGCCTTCGTACAGCACGGAGGTGGTGGCGTTCGAGAGTGCGCCGTACACGATGTAGCTGTGGCCGGTGACCCAGCCGATGTCCGCGGCGGTCCAGTAGACGTCGGTGTCGGCCTTGAGATCGAAGACGGCCCACTGCGTGTACGACGTGCCCACCAGGTAGCCGCCGGTCGTGTGCAGGATGCCCTTCGGCTTGCCCGTGCTGCCGGAGGTGTACATGACGTACAGGGGGTGCTCGGCGTCGAACGCCTCAGGCGTGTGCTCGGTCGACTGCTTGCCGACGAAGTCCTCCCACCACAGGTCGCGGTTCTCGACCATCGCGGTCTCCTGGCCGGTGCGCTTCACCACGAGCACGCTGCGGACGTCTGGACAGTCGACCAGCGCGGCATCGACGGCCGGCTTCAACGCGGCCGGAGCGCCTCGGCGGTAGCCGCCGTCGGAGGTGATCACGACGCGGGCGTCACAGTCCAGGATGCGGCCCTTGAGCGCGTCCGCGGAGAAGCCGCCGAAGACGACTGTGTGCGGGGCACCGATCCGGGCGCAGGCGAGCATCGCGACCACGGTCTCGGGGATCATCGGCATGTAGATGGCGACCACGTCACCCGCCTGGACGTTCAGCTCGAGCAGCGCGTTGGCGGCCTTGCTGACCTCGTCCTTCAGCTGTGCGTAGGTGATCTCGCGGGTGTCGCCCGGCTCGCCCTCGAAGTAGTAGGCGATCTTGTCGCCGAGGCCGTTCTCCACGTGCCGGTCGACACAGTTGTACGCCGCGTTCAGCTTGCCGTCGGCATACCACTTGGCGAAGGGCGCGTTGCTCCAGTCCAGCGTCTCGGTGGGCTCGACCGCCCAGCTCAGCCGCTTCGCCTGCTCCGCCCAGAAGCCCTCGAAATCGGCGGCGGCCGCGTCATAGGCGTCCGCCTTGACGTTGGCGTTCGCGGCGAGTTCCGCCGGCGGTTCGAACCGGCGTTCCTCGTGCATCAGGTTCGACAGCGCATCGGACTGGGGGGACTCGGAACTGGTCACGTCGCGGACTCCTCGTTGAGAGCTGTACCTCGTCTGGCGGGCGGCAGCGCCCGCCCCCTTTCTACCAACGCCGGACCAGCGGTGGTACTGGTGCATCGCCCAGACGCCCCCGATCTGCGCCGAACGGACCCGGTTTCAGCCGTCGTGGTAGGTGAGGACCTTGGTCAGTAGGGCTGTCAGTTGAGTGCGTTCGGGTGGGGTGAGGGGGGCGAAGATGGCGTCTTGGGCGGCGCGGATCAGGGATTCGAGGTTCTGGTGCTGGCGGCGGCCGGCGGGGGTGATGGTGATGATGTTGCGGCGGCCGTCGGTCGGGTCAGGGGTGCGTTCGACGAAGCCCTGGGCGGTGAGTTCGTTGATCGCGGCTACTACGTCGCTGCGGTCGATCCCGGTATGCCGACCGAGTGAAGCCTGGCTGGCGGGACCGAATTCGGTCAGGGTCGCCAGCAGCCGGTAGTGGTATCCCCGGGCGTTCCCAGCGGTGAAGGCCTCGCTGATGATCCGCTGCGCCTGCAATGCGCTCTGCGTGAGCAACCAGCTCGGCAACTCTTTCAGCACGCTCGGTGCTTCCTCGTCCACGGCCGCGAGTTTAGTCGTTGGCCGTACCTACAGTCGCCCGTACTGCGGTGTCAGGCTTCCCGGGCGTCCAGGAGTTCTTCCCAGTGATCGGCAGCCCACTCGCAAGCGATCCGCATCGGCTCGAGCATGCTGCGCCCGAGTGGTGTCAGCTCGTAGACCACGCGGCGCACCGGTACGGCGTACTCCGTGCGCCGGACGAGTCCGTCCCGCTCCAGTGAGCGCAGGGATTGCGTCAGCACCTTCGGGGTGACCCGGTGCAGCGGTACACGCAGCTCGGAGTACCGGCGTGGGCCGTCCTCCAGGCAGCGGATCACCAGGCCGGCCCACTTGTCGCCACCGAACCGGATCGGGTTCAGCGTGGACGGGCAGAGCTCTTCGAACATGTCCGACCTGAGTGCCTCCATTCAGCCAGCCTAACCAGGTATCCGATCGGTAACCGGCCCTCCTTCTACCGTCGGTCTCATGAGCAAAGTACTGGTTTTCGGCGCGGGTGGACGGGCCGGTCGTGCGGCTGTGGATGAAGCACGACGACGAGGTCACGAGGTGACCGCCGCGGTACGCACGCCCAGCAAGTACTCCGATCTGCCGGTCGAGGTGGTCGCCGGCGACGTCACGGATCCGTCTGCCATCGCGGACCTGGCTGCCGGGCACGACGCGGTGATCGCAGCGGTCTACGACGGTGGTTCGGATCCGGCCGAGTTCTTCCCGAAGGCGGCCCAGGCGCTGGTGGACGGTCTTGGCAAGACCCGTCTCGTCTGGGTCGGGCTGACCTCGCTCCTGCCGACGGAATCCGGGGTGCTGCTGATGGATACGCCTGGTTATCCCCAGGAGTACCGCGGCTTCTTCCTCGCCCACCAGGCCGCGGCCGATCTCTTCGCCGAGTCCGAGCTGGACTGGGTCTCGATCGCTCCGGCCGGTGACTTCGACCACGCGCATCCCGAGCGGACCGGGGCCTACCGCATCGCACCGGCCGTCGCGGACAGCAGGATCTCGTACGCCGATCTCGCGATCGCCCTGCTGGACGAGATCGACGAACCCCGCCAACACGGGACCCGGATCGGTGTCGCCCAGGAGAAATGAGACTTCAGCTCACCCGGTGCCCGGAATCCCTTGCCGGACGCAAGAAGCTGAGTTCGGGGGATCCGGTGTTCGAGTTGATCGATCAAAGCAAGCTGGACGCTGTCACGGGCGAATGCGACAGCATCCAGATGCAGCTAGTCGGCGCGGCCTGGAACAGCTACTGTCAATGGCGGTCTGGCTGGATCTTGAGCAGCCGGACATTCGCGCCGCCTGAATCGCCTCCATCGGGTCCCGGATGCGTGCCAGGATTTGCCCATCCGGCCGTGGGGGGATCAGGTTGGAACAGGAGACTCTGCAGCTGCTGGTCGCCATGCACCGGATCGTGCGCTACCTGCGCCGGACCACGACGACGACGTTGCACCCGACGCAGTTCATCGCGTTGCTGCTGATCGCCGAGGAGCAGCCGATCCGGATCGGCGCCATCGCCACGCACGTGCCCTGCTCCCAGCCGACCGCCACAACCACTGTCGCGGCGCTGGAGACCGCCGGTCTCGTCCGCCGCGATCAGGATACGCAGGACGGCCGGGCAACCGTCGTCATCCTCACCCCGCAAGGTGAAGAAACGGTTCAAGCGGCAGGTCGCCATGCCACGGAGGACTTCGCCCGACTGCTGGCTCGGCTCGACGACGACGATCGAGCACTGGTACTGAAGGCGGGCGGCGTCCTCGCGTCACTCGCCGGCGACCTCTAGCAGGCGGCCTACCGGACGGTGGGTGAGCCGGTTTCGCGCTGGAGTGGGTGGAAGCAAAGGGCATTCCGGGGCAAGCAAGGGCAGATCCGGAAAATGCAGGTCTAACCGACCAGAACTCCAGTATATTTGTCAGTGCCTTGGGACAGGATAGTCCCTTGGAAGTGGACCCGGCAGCCTACCGGACGGTGGGCGAGCCGGGTCTTGCGCATTCAGACCTCTTTCAATTGGCAGAACGCTGTAACCGCCTGCCGCCAATGTCCCCCGCGCATCCAGCTCCACGCGATGGCATCCGGCACCCACAACAACGGGTCCGCCTTGGGCGCGAGCAGGTCAAAGCGAAGAGTATCGAAGCACCCGAACCTCTCGCGTGCCTCGTGCAGTGTGCGGCGATCCTGCGGGAGGCTCGACTCGTCTCGCTCGATCACGAGTCGTTCGGCCGTAGTTGCCGTATCCCGCACAATCGCCTGGAGACAGAGGGTCCGATCTGCTGGTGTTGAGCGATCTCTTTGGTAGATGTCAACCGCCAGATGGAAGTCTCTGATCACGTCGATGATCTGCTTCCGTCTGGAGGGGGTTTCGTGGTTGAAGTGCAGGCGCTCCTGTCCGGGCAACACGAGGCCGCGGAGAGCTTTGCGGTGAACTGCCAGGTCGTCGGACGGGCAATGCGCGGCTGCCATCAGGAGGCCGCGGGACTTCGTCTCGTCGACGAATACGTGGACTGGCATTGGTTGGATCCCCCAGGTGCACGGACTGCGAGCTCAAACCGTTTCATGGGGGATGCCTTGTTTTGTTGGGGATTTTGGGGGCAGGGCGGGGCTGAACGGTAGCGGCCGCCGGGAGGGGTGGGACCTCCCGGCGGCCGGTGCTCTTCGGAGGGACTAGTTGCGGGTGATAGTGAGAGTGCCTGCTGTGTTGCGGATGTCGGTTGCGTTGTTGGAGAGGGTCAGGTTGTTGAAGGTGACGGCTCCTCGGGCCGGTCCTTGGCCTGGCTCTGGGAGTTCGTTGGCCCAGATACCGAAGCCTGACTTGGCGTCGAAGGCGTCGCCGCTCTTCTGCGCGCCCGAGATGTTGATGTTGGTGAGGATGGTGTCGGCGAGCGGGAACTGCGGTTGCCCGCCGACGTAGTTGGTCTGGAACATGATCCCGCTGTACGTCGGGTCCACGATGTCGACGTCACTCACCCGGATGCCCTGGAAGATCTTCGAGGCCGAGAAGATCCAGATGCCCGGGAAGGTCTGGCTACCCCAGAAGTGCCCACCCGCACGGACGACCGAGATGTTCTGGAACTGCGTCGGCGGGGTCGCGCCGAAGCCGGCCATCGGGATGCCGAAGTCGAGCGAGCTGATCGTGATGCCGGAGTACACCAACGTGTCCGCGACGTACAGGTTGCGGAAGATGTTGTTGGTGCCGCCGTACACCGCGAAGCCGGCCGCCCGCCAGGTCAGCGTCGACGAGAGGTTCTCGAAGACGTTGTCCCGGACCTCGCCGCCACCGGAGTCGGTGGCGTTGAAGAGCGCGAAGCTGTCGTCACCGGTGGCCCGGGCGTCGTTGTTGCTGACCAGGTTGCCCGCCGAGCCGTTCGTCATGTTGATGCCGTCGGCGAACATGTCGCGGATCCGCGAGTTCTTGATCGTCGAGTTGTCGGTGTTCGCACCCCAGTACAGGCAGACCATGTGCTCGACCCAGATGTTGTCGATGGTCATGTTCGCCGTGTTGGAGAAGTCGAACACCTTGCCGGGACCGTCGATCCTCGAGGTGTAGTTGCCGAAGTACGCGAACCCGGTGAACGACGAGCCGTTGGCCGACGCCTCCGCCCGGAACCCGACGTCGGTGTTGTCCTGGGTCGACGGGGCGACGAACCTCGTGTACCAAGGTCCGGCGCCGACCACCTTCACCGCCTTGCCGTAGACCTGGAACTTGCTCGAGGTCTGGTAGTCACCCGGCGGCAGGTAGACGCCGACGAGGGTGCCGGTGGTGTCCATCCGGACCCGGTCGAGCGCGTTCTGCACGTCCTGGTGGGTGAAGCCGGTCGCGGCGGTGTAGCCCGCACCCGGGTTGGCGACCGGTGCGACCTGCTCGGTGTCGACGAAGTCGATCGCGTAGTTGGTGGTGTTGGCCGGGTCCTTCTGCAGCTTGATCTTCGTACCGGCCGGGAAGGTCCCGTCCAGCATGATGTTCGCCTCGTCGTAGATGTGCCGCGGACCCGCTCCCGGTGAGTTCCCCGGGCCGGCCTCGGCGCCGTACAGCCAGGCGTACTTCGAGGTGAGCGGCAGCGCCTTGTGGAAGGTGCCGTTCACGTAGACGTTGATGGTCGAGTTGATCCCGCCACCGCCGGACGAGTCCGGGATGGAGAAGCGGGTGACGAGCGTGTTCGTGCTCGCCCTGGTGGTGAACTCGACGAACGAGCCGTTCGAGTTCAGCGTGACCGCGCGCCGGCCGGAGGCCTCACCGGCGAGGTCGCCGATGGCCCGGTTCGGGCCGACCACCGAGGCGCCGCCGCCGACGGCCGCGTCCTCGGCCTCGAGGTGGTCGTACGGCATGTTCGCGCCGCGACCCACGAAGAGCGGCCGGTCGCTGGTGTTGTTGGTGCGCTTGACCGGCAGTTCGTTCGCGTCGTCGGCCAGTACTACGCGGACCGTGTAGCGACCGTTGACCGCCGGCCAGGTACCGAGGTTGACCGCGGGGGTGGTGGCTCCCGCGGCGATCGCGCCGGAGTACGAGCCGGTCAGGGTCCGTACCACGGTGCTGCCGTTCAGCACGGTCAGCGTGATGTTGTGGGCGCCGGCCGCGGACGCGATGCTGCCCTGGTTCTTGATCGCGACCGAGAAGGTCACGGTGTTGCCGGCCGCCGGGTTGCCCGGGGTCCAGCTCACCGCGGAGGCGATCAGGTCGGAGCTCGCGACCGGGGTGACCACCAGCGGGGTCGCACTGTTGCCGGTGTTGTTCGCGTCGTTCTGCTCGATGATCGTGTTCGTCTCATCCACCTTCGCGCTGACCGGGTAGCTGCCCGCGTCGCGTGCGCCGATGGAGGCCGTGACCGTGGCGGAGGCACCTGCTGCCAGTGCGCCGACGGCCGCGGTACCGACCTTGGTGGTGCCGAGGTAGAAGTTGACGTCAGAGGCGGCGGAGCCCGCAGTACCGGTGTTGTTGACCGTGGCGCGCAGCGTGATCGCGTCGGTCTCGACCGGTGAGGTCGGGGTCCAGGAGACGCCGGAAACGGTCAGGTCCGGGTTCGGGGCGGGGACGCCCATCACCTGGAGTTCGGCGACCTGGCCGGCCGGGGCGCCGGTGTTGGCGGTGAAGTTCAGCCGTACGTCGGCCACTCGCGCGCTGACGGGGATCGTCACGGTGTTGCCGCTGGACGGGCTGAAGTTGTACGCCGCCGAGGCGACGATCGTGGTGAAACCGGTCGCGCTCTGCTCCCGGCCGAGGATCGAGAACGTCTGGGTGCGGTTGCCCCAGGCGGAGTCCGGGTTGAGCCGGATCACGATCGAGGTGACGTCCGCGTTCGAGCCGAGCTGGGTGGTGAGCGTCGCCGGGTTGGCGTTGCCCTCCCAGTACGTCGTCACGTTGTCGTCGTTCGCGTTGGTCGCGACGAAGGTGTGCACGAACCCGGAGGCGGTGATCGGCCGGCCGAGGGCAAGGTTGCTGCCCGGCCCGCTGCTGCCGCCGCGGGTGACGGTGTTGCTGTTCGGCGATTGGTTGCCTGCGGCATCCTTCGCGCGGATGAAGTAGCTGACCGAGGCGCTGGCCGGCTGGTTGTCCGTGTACGTCGTGACGTTGCCGGCGACCGTGGTTCGCACCACGCCGTTCGCGTAGACGTCGTAGCCGGTCACGCCCACGTTGTCCGTGGAGGCGTTCCAGCTGAGCCTGATCTGTCCGGCGGTCGGCTCGGTGAAGGCCAGGCTGCCCGGGGCGGTGGGAGCCTGGGTATCACCAGTAACCGGGCCGTACACCTCGAGTTCGGACAACTGCCCCGCGGGCCAGCCGGTGTTCGCCGTGATCTGGATCCGGACGTAGCGAACGGTGGAGGCGCCGTAGTCGATCGTCACCGTGTTGCCACTCGGGTTGAACGCCCGGGCCGCGGGAGCGGAGAGATCGTTGAAGGTCTGGCCGTTGGTGCTGCCCTGGACCGCGAGGGTCTGGTTGCGCGCACCCCACCCGGTCGGGAGCTTGAGCACGACCTGGTTGGTGCTGACCGAGGACCCGAGGTCGACCTGGACCCACTGCGGGAAGACGTTGTTGGCGCTCTCCCAGTAGGTGCCCTGGTTGCCGTCGGTCACGTTCGACGCGGCGTAGTTCTGGGTGCTGCTGCTCGAGCCGGCGGTCTTGCCCGCGGCGAGGTTGGGGCCGGCCAGTACGGCGGCGGCGGCCGTCGTTCCCTGGCCGGAGGCATCGGCTGCCCGGAACATCGGGCCGGCTGACAACAGCAGGCTGCTTGCGAGCATCGCGACAAGCAGCCGCCACTTTCCAGATTTGGTTCTCATGGCATCCGGGGCCTCTCCTATGGGCGGGGTGTGAGGGCACAAGGGATAGCCGCTGCCAAGAAAATTGCAGGGATGTTCTGGAAGTTGCTCAGTTTTGCTAACTTCTTGCGCAGCGCTGGCTCATTGTTACGGCAGCGCTACCGAAGCGTCAACGGTTCATGACGCACAACGTCCGAAGAACCGCGGGGCCTGCCCCACGGTTCTTCGGACGTAAGGACCTCAGAGGGGATCAGTGCTTGCTGGGGCCTTCGGCGCCGGCGCCGGTGAGGGCGCGGACGGAGAGTTCGTCGTAGCGGGTCTCGCTGGACTTGTCCCGGCCGAGGTAGGTGCCGACCACGCCGAGGACGAAGCCGAGCGGGATCGAGACGATGCCCGGGTTCGACAGCGGGAACCAGGCGAAGTCGGCGCCGGTGATCATCGACGTCGGCTTGCCCGACACCACCGGCGAGAAGATCACCAGGACCACGGCCGAGACCAGGCCGCCGTAGATGCTCCAGATCGCGCCCGAGGTGTTGAACCTCTTCCAGAACAGGTTGAACAACAGCGCCGGCAG
>NZ_DASRXP010000635.1:0-2848 GCF_035687465.1 Kribbella sp. | reverse complement strand
CCGATCGTCATGGTGGTGACGAAGCGAACCGGGCAGATGTGACACTGCAGGACCACCGACGAGGAGATCGACCGTGACAGAGCCCGCCAGGAGCCCCGAAGTCCGCAAGAGCGACACGCTGAAGTTGCTGGCCGACGAGGTGGACGCGTGGGTCTCGACCGCGTCCGCCGACGGATCGCCGTACCTGATGCCGCTCTCGTTCCTCTGGGACGGCGAGTCGCTCTGGTTGTCCACGGCCGCGAAGAACCCGACCAGCCTCAACCTCCAGGCCACCGGCCTGCTCCACCTCGCGATCGGCCGGACCCGCGACGTCGTCCTCATCACCGGCACCGCGAAGCAAGCCACGCCGTCACCCGAAACCGCCGACGCCTTCGCCACCAAAGCAGGCTTCGACCCCCGAGCCAGCAACTACCCGTTCTTCCAGATCACCCCCACCCGCATCCAGACCTGGCGAGAAGTCAACGAGATCAAAGACCGCGACCTACTACGAGACAGCCGCTGGCTGGTGTAGTCCTGAAAATGCAGAAGGCCGCAGCCTCCGAGAGGAGAACCGCGGCCTTCTATCGCGTGGACGATACTGGGATCGAACCAGTGACCTCTTCCGTGTCAGGGAAGCGCGCTACCGCTGCGCCAATCGTCCAAGAACTTCACAGGGTGTGAGGTGGAGACGGGATTCGAACCCGTGTACACGGCTTTGCAGGCCGTTGCCTCGCCTCTCGGCCACTCCACCAGTGAGAAAGCTGGCCTGCCGAACCCTCTCCGAGCGGACGACCGGGTTCGAACCGGCGACCTCAACCTTGGCAAGGTTGCGCTCTACCAACTGAGCTACGTCCGCGTTGCGACCGGGTTTTCGTGCCCCCCGACGCGAGAAGAACATTAGCCCATCGCCAGGCCAACTCAAAAACCGGGGGCACGGCACGGACCACCGGCGTCGGCGCCCCGTCGGCCACCATCCGTGATCACCCGGCCACAACCACGACCAACTGCCCCCTCCTACTGGGCGATGAGTTGACGTGCCTTGAGGTCGACGGCTGCGGCAGGACTCGGGTCGTAGTTGCTGAGCACGATCGCCACCCAGTCCTTGGCGGGATACCACTCGAGGTTGGTGGAGATGCCCGGGGCGCCGCCGTTGTGCCCGATGACCCACTGGTTGTTCACGAGGTCCGCGGCCGTCGCGTAGGTGTTGAAGGTGATCGGCAGCGGTCCGGGCTTGGGCTGCAGCGGAGCCCTGGGTGATTTCGGGCTGAGCGTGAGCTCGGTGAAAGCAGGGTTGAGCAGCTTGTTGCCCAGCAGGGCCTTGGTGAACCGGACCAGGTCTGCGGCGTTGGAGAAGGCGTTCCCCGCCGGCGAGCCGATGTAGAGGTGGTACCCGTCGATGGCGTCGACAAGCTGTCCGGCGGGCTGACGCTGTGCGGTGTACGGATGTGCGATTCGCCGATCGTCCAGCCACTGCGGCTTGGTGTAGAAGTCTGAGGTGCTCATGCCGGCTGGTCGGAAGATGCGTTCGCGGATGTAGTCGTAGTAGGACTTTCCGGAGACCTTGGCGACGATCGCGCCCAACGTGTGATAGCCGGAGTTGCTGTACACCGACTGGGTCCCCGGCGCGAAGGCAAGCGGGGCTTTCCGGATGAATTGCAGACACCCGTCCATCACTTGCTCGGCGCTGGTCCACTTGGCCGACTCGGGCCAGAAGTCAGGGTCCTGCATGTAGTCGCGCATGCCGGACGTGTGAGTCAGCAGGTGGTGGATCGTGACGGTGTCGGCGACAGCAGCGGGGAATCCGTCGAGGTAGGTGCCGAGCGTCCCGTTGTAGGCGAGCTTGCCCTGCTGGGCGAGCTGGGCGATCGCGACCGCGGTGAACACCTTCGTGACCGAGCCGAGTGCATAGATGGTGTCCGGTCCGTTGCGGATCGATCGTCGTTTGTCCGCCATGCCGTACGAACGCGCCAAGGTCGGGCGGTCGCGATGAACCAGGAGAACAGTGCCGGAGAACAGGTTGTCGGCGGCCAGTTGAGCGACGTACCGGTCGAACTCACCGCCGGGCCGCAACCCGCTGGGGACGATCGAGGCGTCGGCCGGTCCAGCTCCTGCTGCAGAGGCCGCCCAAAGGCCGCCAGTGGCAACGGGGATCGCGCCTAGCACGCCGAGTACGGAACGCCGGCCCATTCGACGGCCGGTCGGGGTTTCAGGTGAAGTCATGGGTCTACCGTGCTGCCGCCGGTCCGCTACGCGCGTCTGGCCGAGTGCAGAGAGCGGTATCTGTCTTGAGATAGACACGCCCACGCCTGACTCCTCCTCGCGACAGACGCGGCGGCGCCCGGCCGAAACGTAAACTCGCCTGACCATGACAGAGCAGCCGGCAGCATTGCGCAGCCTGGCGCGACGGCCTCTGGTGCAGGACGCGGCACTGGCATTCAGTCTGCTCCTGGTCTGTGTGCTGGCGAACGACCCGCAGTCGGTCGTGGTTGCCATAGCCGACAAGCCGGGCTCCCACGCCTGGGACGGCGAGGTCATGCTCTGGATCTGGTGGGCTGCCACTGCGCTCACGATGGCCGCGATCACCTTCCGCCGAAGCCTGCCTGTGCCGATGCTCGTGGCCGCCACGGTGACGGCCGCCGTCCACCTGGTGCAGGTTGCGCCGCCGATGGTCGTCGATACGGGCGTGCTGATCCTGCTCTTCACCGTCGCCGCCCACCGGGGCCGAGCAGTCGCACTCGCGTCGCTGGGTGGACTGCTGCTCCTGGTCACGGGCTGGAGCGCGTACTCCGCACTCAACGACCTCCCCGTCCCCGGACTGCCGAACACCGTCGTCCGGATCGGTGACCGCTCCGGCCCGTCGATCGGGGAC
>NZ_DASRXP010000634.1:0-7402 GCF_035687465.1 Kribbella sp. | reverse complement strand
CTGTTCGTCTCACCGCACACGGTTCAGAGCCACCTGAAGTCGATCCTCACCAAGGTCGGCGTCCGCAGCCGCCGCGAACTGGCAGGACGGGTCTTCGCCCGCCACCACCAGTCCGTCGGCGACTGACCTGCCCAGCTCAGGGCAGGTAGTAGTTCGGGTTCGGGACCTTGAAGGTGCGGTCGGCGTGCCCGCCCTTGAGGTCGCTGAACTGGTCACCGAAGTTCGCCACGATGTCGTAGCCGAGCGATTCGATGTGCGCACGGGTGGCCGACTTGTAGTGGATCGTCGTGCAGGCGCCGTTCGGGTCGCTCGCGCAGGCCGTCTTCAGGTACGCCGGGTAGTCGGCGACGGCCGGCTTGGTGAACAGACCGTCCTCGCCATTGGGCAGCCCGGTCGGCTTCGGGAATCCCGCGTCGACGCCGATGCCGTCCGCGGTCAGGTTGCCGAGGGTCGCCTGCTCCTGGGCGGCACCGCGGCCGGTCAGGAAGAAGATCGCGTACCCCTCCCGCTCGGCCGTCTTCGCCAGGTCGACCATGCCGGGCACCGCCGGGAAGCGCTGCTCGGTGACGAAGGTGCCGTTCGTGGCCGGGTTGAAGGCCCAGTTGCTGACGATCTCGTAGTTCCAGGTCGCCAGCGAGGTGTCGTCGACGTCCAGCAGGATCGCCTTCGTGCCCTTGGGATGGCGGCGGGTGGCCAGCCAGCGCTCCCCGTCGGACGCGACCGACTTCGCCTCCTTGGCGTAGTTGCTCTGCGGCCCGAAGACCCCAGTTCCGAGCGGATCGCCGTAGTAGTTGCGGAGTTGCTGGCGCAGGACGTCGATGTTGGTGACCTGGTGCTCGGTCCGCGGGGTCGACGTCTGGATCGCCGGCTGCTGGGAGGCGACGCCGGCGGAGTACGCGACACCGCCGGCAACGGAGGCGACGGCCAGGGTGGCGGCGCCGGTGAGGATCAGCCGGCGTGAGGGCCGGCGCCAGGAACGGAGGAACATGGCAACTCCCAAGAGACGGGTAATGCTTGCAAAAGCAAACTAACCCCGGCGCCAGCGGATGCAGTGCCACCGCAGCCAACTCGGGGGGAAACCTCCGTAGGCGATTACCCACTGTCTCTGTTCGCAGCTCTTGACGTTACATCATCTGTTGGTGATATTTTAGCGACACATCATTAGCTGCTGATGCATCACCGACGCCTGGAGACCGCGATGAGCTGCGCGATCGAACTTGCGGTGGAGGCACCACCGTCGTCCCTCTGGTCGGCCAACTTCCGGCTGTACTTCGGCGCCCGCACCACCTCGCTGCTGGGCGACGCGATGCTGCCGGTCGCCCTGTCGGTCGGCGTCCTGCAAGCCGGGTACGGCGCTGCCGGCGTCGGCTACCCGCAGGTCGCGAACGACATCCAGCGGGCGAACGGCGTACTGCGGGTCGCCGAGTCCATGGCCGCCATCCTCGGTCCGGCTCTGGCGAGTGTCCTGGTCAGCATCGCCGGACCAGGTGCCGTCTTCGCGATCTACGCGGCGACGTACGGGATCAGCGCGGCCTGCCTGGTCGCGTTCAGAGCTGATCGTCAACGATCTCGATTCGACCGCACTCGGCATCGGCATGGCTGCCCTCGGCGCCGGCGGTGCTCTGGGTGGCACGCTGGCGATCCGGGTCCGTAGTACTCGTCCCTTGGCGGCCGGCGCGATCGGCTGGGCGCTGTTCGCGATCTACCCGCTGATCCCGCGCTCCGGCCGAACCTGCTGGTGCTGGTGATCGGCTGGGCCGTCGCGGGGGCCGGGATCGCCTTCTGGTCGGTCATCTGGGCCACCACGGTCCAGACCCAGATCCCGGCCGACCTGCTCAACCGCGTCTACGCGTACGACGTGGCCGGTTCGCTGGTGGCGATGGCCTTGGGCCGTTCGGTGGCCGGACCACTGGCGTCGGTGACTGGTGAACGACCACTCCTGGTTTTCGCTGCTGTGCTCGGAGTGCTCTGCGCCGGCCTGCTGCTCGCAGTACCGGCAACCAGGCGACTGCGGCTCAGTTCGTGAGATTCCTCAGATAGCGGTGGCATGGGACCGGAATCGGGCCGCCGTCCGCGGGGGCGGGGTAATCGAAGGCGCCGCCGTCGATCCAGCCGCTGCGCTCGTAGAAGCGGCGGGCCCGAGCGTTGCCGGTGGCAACGGCCAGCCAGGCCTGGTCGTGACCGTTCGCTTTCACCTGGCGCTCGGCCTCGACCAGCAGCGCTCCCGCCACGCCGGCGCCGCGGTGTTCGCGGGCCACGTAGACCTGCTCCACCTCGTCGCCGACCACCATGATGAATCCGGCGACCTCGTCACCGACAACCGCCACGGTGGTGTCGACGAGATGGTCCGGAACCCTGGTCCAGAACGATTCCTTGGTCCGGATCGCCACGAGCTCGTCGGGCACGTTGCCAACGTGGCCGTCGCCCCAGCCGGAGTACCAGATGGAGGCGACGGCATCGGCGTCAGCCGCTTCGGCGGGGCGCAGAATCATCCCGTCACTGTAATGACAGCTCGTGCACAAGGGCAGAGACAGCCATGGCCAGGAAGAAATTGGCCAGCCCGAACTGAGCCGAGTAGTCGTGAGCGCGAATGTGCGTGTAAAGCGCACAGACGAAGAACAGGACCAGACCGATCGCGGCGGCGGTCCCGACCAAAGGCACCCCGACGAGGCCGATCAGCAGGCCCACGGCACCGGCGGTCTTGAGCGTCCCGATCGGAAACGTCAGCCAGGACTCCGGTACGCCGGCCTTGACCATGCCCGGCAGAATCGCCTTCCAGTGCAGCAGGGCCGCGATCCCGGAGAAGGTATTGATGGCAACCGTCACCCAAGCGACGACAACAGCGGCAGTGTTCATCTCAGTACGCCGCCGCAATCGTCTGCCGGATGGTGTCCGGACGATCCAGTACGCCGAGCATGCAGTGCGCCACATCCGCCCGGGACAGCCTCAGGCCCTTCCGCAACTCCTTGCCAACGGCAACGCGATAGGAACCCGTCAGCGGCTCGTCGTTCAGCAGTGGCACGGCGACCGAGGTCCAGTCCAGCTCACTGGCTCGCAGCATGCCTTCCATCAGGGCGATGTCGGCGTAGTGCTTGTGCAGCACGATGTTCGCGATCCCACTCAGCGCCTTCTCCACGACCGGCCGCGTGCCTGGCCCCGGCGGATTCGCGATGCCGGCGACGCTGACGAGTACCAGCCGGCGGACCGCCGTGGCCTCCATCGCATCGATGATGGCCCGGGTGCCGCGGGAGACAACACCTGCCTCGGCCCTGCCCCGCGGCCCGAGCGCGGACAGCACGGCGTCGGCGCCACCCACTGCCTCCTGGAGCACGGCCGGATCCGCTGAGATCAGGTCGGCGTGGACCGTGGGGACGTTCCTGGTGAGGACGCTGGGATTCCGGACCACGATCGTGACTTCGTGGCCGGCGGCAATCGCTTGGTCGAGCAGCTGCCGGCCGGTGCCACCGGTCGCGGCGAAGATCGTGAGCTTCATCGGCCGTCCCCCGTGACAGCGAGGTGGGACAGCTTGTCGGGGTTGGTGACGGCGTAGATCCCGGTGATGTGATCCCCGTCGAGATCCAGCACGATGACCGCGAACGGGGTGTCGCCGGAGAGCAGCAACGCCGAGGGATCGCCGTTGACCGTCCGGTACTGGACGCCCAGCGACGGGATCGGCCGGCGGAAGGCATCGCCGACGATGAGGCGGGCGATCTTGTCCCGGCCCTGGATCGGGTGCAGCCCGGCCGCGCGGGCCTTGCCGCCACCATCGGCCCAGAGCGTCACGTCCGGCGCCAACACCTCGAGCAGCGCGTTGAGATCACCACCGACGACGGCCGCGATGAACCTTTCGGTGACAGCCAGCCGGACCTCCGGCTCGGCTTTGAACCGGGGCCGTCTGGCCTGCACGTGTTCCCGGGCACGATGAGCGACCTGCCGGATCGCCGCCGGGCTGCGATCCAGCATCTCGGCGATCTCGGGATGCGGGTAACCGAACACCTCGTTCAGCACGAACACCGCACGCTCCAGCGGGCTGAGCGTCTCCAGTACGACGAGCATCGCCATCGACACCGCCTCGGCCTGCTCGACCGGGTCGGCGGGGGTGACGACCGGCTCGGGCAACCACGGCCCGACGTACTGCTCGCGTCGCCTGTTGATGCTGGTACGCCGGGCCAGCGCGGCGTTCACCGCGATCCGCACCAGATAGGCCCGGGGATTCTCGATGCCGCCCCGGGTCGACCAGCTCAGCCAGGTCTCCTGGAGCACGTCCTCGGTGTCCGCGACGCTGCCGAGCATCGTGTAGACGATCGAGAACAGCAGTTCGCGCTGCTGGAGGAAGACCTCGGTCGATGTGTCCACTGCTTCACCCTTCCTGCGGTAGTTGCTTGCTACCTCTGAGAGCAACTACCGCAGGCAGGTGTGACATCAGTCCGGGTCGTAGGCCAGGTTCGGGCGGAGCCAGCGCTCGATCTCGGCCAGGTCCATGCCGCGGCGCTTGGCGTAGTCCTCGATCTGATCCTTGCCGACCCGGCCGACGCTGAAGTACTTCGCCTCCGGGCTCGCGAAGATCAGGCCGCTGACCGAAGCCGCCGGGGTCATCGCGAAGGACTCGGTCAGCGCCAGGCCGAGCTTGTCCGCCTCGAGGAGGTCGAACAGCAACTTCTTCTCGCTGTGGTCCGGGCTCGCCGGGTAGCCCAGCGCCGGCCGGATCCCCCGGAACCGCTCGGCATGCAGGTCCGCCAGCACCGGCTGGACATCCGGCTCGAACCACGCCTTGCGCGCCTCCAGGTGGATCCACTCGGCGAACGCCTCGGCCAGCCGGTCGGCCAGTGCCTTGACCATGATCGCCTTGTAGTCGTCGTTCTTGGCCTCGTACTGCGCTGCCAACTCCTCGGCACCGTGGATCGCCACGGCGAACCCGCCCAGGTGGTCGCCGGCGGGCGCGATGTAGTCGGCCAGGCACCGGTTCTCCCGGCCGGCCGGCTTCTCCGTCTGCTGCCGCAGCATCGGGAACGACTCGTCCAGTCCGTCCAGCAGGATGTCGTCGCCCTCGCTGTGCGCCGGCCAGAAAGCGTACGCACCCTCGGCCGTGAACGATCCTTCCGCGATGATCTGGTCGAGCATGGTGTTCGCGTCGTCGAACAACTCGCGTGCCACCGGCTGGTCCAGGATCGCCGGGTACTTGCCCTTCAGCTCCCAGGCCAGGAACAGGAACTGCCAGTCGATCATCGCCCGCAGGGCACGCAGATCCGGCGACTCCCGGCGCAGGCCGGTGAACGCCGGCACCGGCAGTTCGCCGTACGAGACCTTCTCGCGGTTCGCGCGGGCCTGCTCGATCGGCAGGACCGGCTTGCGCTGCTTGTTCGCGTGCTGCTCCCGGAGCACCTCCTGCGCGGCACTGTTGCTAACGGCAAGCTCTCCGGCGCGGCTCGGGTCCAGCAGGTCGGAGACGACCCCGACCACCCGGGACGCGTCCAGCACGTGCACGGTGGTGTTGTCGTACGCCGGCGCGATCCGCACCGCGGTGTGCTGCTTCGAGGTGGTCGCACCGCCAACCAGCAAAGGAAGTTTGAGCCCGCGGCGCTCCATCTCGGCGGCGACGGCGACCATCTCGTCGAGCGACGGCGTGATCAGCCCGGACAGGCCGACCACATCGGCGCCCTCCGCAATGGCCGTGTCCAGGATCCTTGCCGCCGGCACCATCACGCCCAGGTCGATGACCTCGTAGTTGTTGCAGCCGAGCACCACGCCGACGATGTTCTTGCCGATGTCGTGCACGTCGCCCTTGACCGTGGCGAGCACCACCTTGCCCTGGCCGCGGACGTCCTCGGTGCGTCCCTCCTGCCGGGCCAGCTCCTTCTCGGCCTCCATGAACGGCTCCAGGTAGGCGACCGAGCGCTTCATCACCCGGGCGCTCTTCACCACCTGCGGCAGGAACATCTTGCCGGCCCCGAACAGGTCGCCGACGATCTTCATGCCGTCCATCAACGGACCCTCGATCACCTCGAGCGGCCGCTTCCGGGTCAGCCGGGCCTCCTCGGTGTCGTCCTCGATGAAGTCCACGATGCCGTGCACCAGCGCGTGCGAGAGCCGCTCCTCGACGGTGCCCTCCCGCCACGTCAGGTCGACCTCGCGCTTGGTGCCCTTGCCCTTCACGTTCTCGGCGAAGCTGACCAGCCGGTCGGTGGCGTCGTCGCGGCGGTTGAAGATCACGTCCTCGACGAGCTCCAGCAGGTCCGCCGGGATGTCCTGGTAGACCGCGAGCTGGCCCGCGTTGACGATTCCCATGTCCAGGCCGACCTTGCCCGCGTGGTACAGGAACGACGAGTGCATCGCTTCGCGCACCACGTCGTTGCCGCGGAACGAGAACGACAGGTTGGAGATACCACCGCTGATGTGGACGCCTGGGCAGCGTGCCTTGATCAGCGGCAGCGCCTCGATGAAGTTCTTGGCGTAGCCGTTGTGCTCGGACATGCCGGTGGCGACGGCCAGCACGTTCGGGTCGAAGATGATGTCCTCGGCCGGGAAGCCGATCCCCGTGAGCAGGTCGTAAGCGCGTCCGCAGATCGAAACCTTGCGCTCGACCGTGTCGGCCTGGCCCTGCTCGTCGAAGGCCATCACCACCGCACCCGCGCCGTAGTCGCGGATCCGCCGGGCGCGCTCGAGGAACTCCTCCTCGCCTTCCTTCAGGCTGATCGAGTTGACCACGCCCTTGCCCTGCACGCATTTCAGCCCGGCCTCGAGCACGGTCCACTTCGAACTGTCGATCATGATCGGGATCCGGGCCACCTCGGGCTCGGTCGCGATCAGATTCAGGAAGGTCGTCATCGCCTGCTCGCTGTCGAGCAGGTCGGCGTCCATGTTCACGTCCAGCAGGTTGGCGCCACCGCGCACCTGCTCCAGCGCCACGTCCACCGCGGCCTGGTGGTTGTCGGACTCGATCAGCCGGCGGAACCGGGCCGAGCCGGTCACGTTGGTCCGCTCGCCGATCATCACGAACCCGGTGTCCGGGCCGATCTTGAAGGGCTCCAGTCCGCTGAACCGGGTGGCGGTGTCGGCGGGCGCGACCACGCGGGGCTTCAGTCCCTGCACGGTTTCCGCGATCCGCGCGATGTGGGCCGGCGTCGTACCGCAGCAGCCGCCGACGATGTTGACCAGACCGGAGGTGGCGAACTCCCCTACCAGCTCGGCCGTCTGGTCCGGCGTCTCGTCGTACCCGCCGAAGGCGTTGGGGAGACCCGCGTTCGGGTGGGAGGCGACGTAGGTGTCGGCGAATCGAGCGAGGTCGGCGACGTGGGGGCGCATCTCGGCTGCACCGAGAGAGCAGTTCACGCCGACGACGAGCGGCTTGGCGTGCTCGACCGAGCTCCAGAACGCCTCGACGGTCTGGCCGGACAGCGTGCGG